>DAIDIA010000132.1 GCA_027459565.1 Acidimicrobiaceae bacterium
CGCCGGCAAGGGCCGAGATATCCGAGAGTGTCGCGCGGTCGCCGACTCCCCCGAAGATGATCTTCGCACCGAAGAGCGAGAGGAATCCCTCTCCGGCGATGCCCCAGCGTGAGCGCGCCTGGGAGAGATCCTGCAGGCTCGCGAGGGTGACGATGCCCTGACTCGCCCCCTCCGCAATAAGTACGGGAAGGTCGTGGAGCGGGGCGATGTTGGCAAGCTCGTCGAGGATCAGGAGAACCCGGAAGGGCGTTGTCCGCTCGAGAGAGGCGAAGCGCTGCGCGCTGTAGGTGCGCAGGTCGCGGATGAGTCCAGCGATGAGCGGGGCGATGTGGCCCTGGTGATCCGAGGGTGATGCGATGTAGAGCGTCGAAGGGCAGTCGACGAACCGCTCCCAGTCGATACCGGGGAGATCGGAGTTGGCGAGCGCAGCTCCCATCCGGAAGGCGGAGAGCACTCCAGACGCGGTCGACCAGATCCCGCTCTGTTCCCGAGCATCGGTCTCGAGGATTCCCGTCAGAAGATCAAGCGCGAGATTGGCATCGTCTCTCGCGAGAACCTCGAGCGAGTGCTCCGCGTCGCGGCGGTTGACGGTCTGGACCACCCGGGCCATCGATGACCCATCGAGGGCTGCGGAGTGGAAGAGCGTGGCGAGCAACGCGGAGGCTCGTTCTCGCCAGTGCGAACCATCGCGATCGGATCGATTACCCGTCGCACCGACCATTGCGTCCGCAGTCAGAACGCAGCGTTCCCAATCGATTGCGGAGTGCAAAGGTGACCATCCGACGCGTTGCACCTCTCGCGCGGAGTCGAGTGCGTTGGTTGGATCAAAGAGCAAACACGGTCCGAGTCGAGCGCGAACTTGGTGTGTCGCGTCAATCACGTCCGATTTCGTGGAAACGGAAATTACGCTGTGTTGCGCGAGGATGATGTTTGGAATGATGACCGTTGTTGTCTTTCCCGACCGCGGTGGACCAATTGCAAGCGCGCAGATCTCCGGCGCACACCACAGAGGTCCGTGCTCGCCGAGCCCGAGAAATATTCGAGAAAACTGCTGGTCAACAACGATATTTCCATCATCGGAATTTTGCGTCGCGCGCATGTGTCGCACACTTTCACTCATCGAATGCAACTGACTTATCGCGCGCACCTACTGCTTTTGATACCGATCTGTACGCGTCATCAGGTTGCAACGAAGTTCGGAAACTCGGAGCGCGCGCGACGCGGAGAAATAAAAAATGCGCAATGACACGTATTTACCTGCATGTACTGATTATCCTTTACACCTAGCGAATCAAAGGGGGCCGGAAAATGTTGTTCGGCAGTTCTTGAACCGCTGAACAGCAAGCCCCATGCTACGGAGGAATGAGTGAACAGGACAGAGCTGATCGAAGCGATTAGTGCTGATACGGGAATGACGCGTCATCAAGTGGACGCCGCGGTCAACGCGTTTGTCTACGAAATCACCTCGAGCGTTCGTTCGGGTGACACGGTGCGTGTAACCGGATTCGGCACTTTCAAGCTCCGGGAGCGCAAAGCCCGCGAAGGTCGCAACCCCCGGACCGGAGCGGCTGTTCAGGTCAGAGCCTCCAACGGAATCGGTTTTACGCCTGGCGTAAAACTGAAGCAAGACCTCAATTCAGATACCCCAATGGAAATACCCAAGTCCGCAGCGCCTGACAAAGAGGCTGCTGCCATGAAAGGAGCACCTGTGCCAACGAAAGTTGCCGCAAAGAAGGCGCCCGCGAAGAAGCGTGTCGCCAAGAAGACAGCAGCAAAGAAGGCTCCCGCGAAAAAGCGTGTAGTCAAGAAGGCAGCAGCCAAGAAGGCTCCCGCGAAGAAGCGTGTAGTCAAGAAGGCAGCAGCCAAGAAGGCTCCCGCGAAAAAGCGTGTAGTCAAGAAGGCTGCAGCCAAGAAGGCTCCCGCGAAAAAGCGAGTGGCCAAGAAGGCTCCCGCGAAAAAGCGTGTAGTCAAGAAGGCTCCAGCCAAGAAGGCTCCCGCCAAGAAGCGCTAAGGCCATCTTCTGGTGGTATCAAAGCGACCCCGGCCTCTGGCCGGGGTCGCTGCTTTTCTCATCCGTGGCGCACAGGTCGCAAAGAGTCAGAGCCTGTCGATCCGCTTGAATCCCTCGGCGAATGCGATGCCCACAGGGGCACCCGCCTCGGCAAGTCGATCGGTGATGCGTTTGCGAAAGGTCTCGCGCTCGGTCTTTGCCGCTTCGGTGTCGCCATCACTGATGTGCATCGTCGTGTGGAACTGGCTTCGGTGTTCCAAGAGCGCGGCGATCTTCGTCTCGAGCGCGTCGGTCACGTCCTCGAGGTGGTCGACCTCGTCCGCCTCCCAGAGCAGCAGGTGGTCTGGTCGGTGTGGATCGAGGTTGATCTCCGGGAAGAAGAGCGGATCCCGCGCCGCGACAATGCCATCTGTGGCGAGGAAGCCCGCATTCCGGTGGTCGGGATGGATCCGGTAGCGCTTCCAGGGATCGTGCGCGAACACCACCTGCGGCTGGATGCGTCGGATCCAGCTGGCGACCTGCGCGCGCTGGCGGAGCCCGGATTCAAGTTCGCCATCGGGCCATCCGAGAAAGACGACCTCGCCGCTTCCCCCGAGACGAAGCGACGCGGCTCTTTGCTCTTCGCGTCGGGTGAGGACGAGTTGCTGGGGGTCCTGGTCCTTGTCCCAAGTACCCTTGGAACCATCGGTGCAGATGAGATGAAAGATCTCTGTACCCGCTGCTGCCCATTTCGCGAGGGTTCCGCCACACCCGAACTCGACATCGTCGGGGTGTGCCGCGATCGCGAGGGCGCGCATCGGGCGTTCGAGATTCGTCGTCATGGGGATGCTCGCTTTCTTGGGGCATGTGAACGCATGAGGTCGTCGACCAGCACGAGGTCACCGGGAAGATCGACATCGGAGGCTAGACGCCAATCAAAGACACTGAGACATCGCACATGATGTCGTGCCGCCTCCATCTGATGGTTTTGATATGAACGGGAACCGTAGCGGAAGGTGAACGGTACAGAGGCGGGGATCGCGATCACGTTGGTGCCATCGAGACGGTGATCAGGCGCAATCGTGACCGCGTCGTCGTCTCCGAAATGTTCGAGGTCTCTCGCAAAGGGAAGATCCGCGTGCGCGACGATCACCCGGGAAAAACCCGACGCGACGAGATGACGAAAACCCGCGCCGACCGCGCCGGAGAGGCCGAGCCCCGGCGTCCACAGAACCGTTGCCCCCATCGCGATCGCCCAGTCCGCGACCTCTGAATCGTCACAGGCGACAAATGCGGGAGACGAGCCGCTCGCGTTGACCACGATCTCCGCGAGTGATTTTGCAAGCGAGATGCGCGACCGGTCGTCAAGGACCTCCGCGAGGCGGTGCTTTGCCGCGCGAAAGGACTTCACCGGCACCAAGATGGCCTGCATTCTCACAGTCTAGAGAGCGTGTTGCCCTCCTCTCCGACCCAGCGTCTGCGACCCAAGGCGAGATCGTGCCCACTGAGAGGTCAAGGGATTGGTCCCGCGGGCCGAGAGGATGGCTGTCGTTCTCGGTCCGCCGTGGATTTCAACGTGAACTGCTCGCCTGACTGAGCGCGGGTCGGATCCAGCCTGGCGAACGACGGTCTGGCGCGGTTGCGACCGGACGCGTCGGTGCGACGCGGCAATGCACGCCAATTGGAGTCGGGTGCGGCCTCGTGGGCGTCGCGCTCTCGCTCGTGGTGCTCCTCGTGCACCGCGGTCGCCTCGCCCGATCTTGGTTCGTCGTGCGCGCGAACGTGGCACTTCGGTCATGGGTGCAGGCCGACAAAGAGGTGACCTTTGGCTCTATGCGACACGTCGAGGGTTTTCTATGGTGAGCAGAGCGGGCCGAAAATCTGAACGCACAGAGCTGTGCGCGTTGTTTGAAGATGCCCGTGAAGGAGATCAAGGCGATGAAACGGAAGACCTTTGACATGCTGCTCAGTGCGGGAGGTGTCGTTGTCGTGGTGGTGTTGATTGTCGCAGGTGCTCTCTTGACCTGGGGATCGAACTTCATCGGGAGCCAGGTGACGAGTCAGCTCAGCGCACAGAAGATCTATTTTCCACCGGCTACGGCATTCGCCCATGCGAAGGCGGGCACCGAGATAACACCGAGCATGAAGCCTTACCTGCTTCAATATGCGGGTCAGCAGATGACCACCGGCGCGCAGGCCGAGGCGTACGCAAATCATTTCATCGCGGTCCATCTCTCGGAGATGCCTTATGGCGGCGTCTATGCCACCGCCAGCGCAGCCGCGTTGGCAGATCCGAAGAACGCCTCTACGGCGGCACTGGTGAACACGATCTTCAAGGGCACGACGCTCCGCGGGCTGCTTCTCAGCACCTACGCGTTCTGGCAGATGGGTCAGATCGCCGGCGATGCGGCACTTGCGTCGTTCATCCTCGCCGGCATCATGCTGTTGCTTGTGGTGTTTGGACTGCTCCACTACCGGAGGGCTCCCGAGGTGGCTGAACTCTGAGATTGTGCGACCAACGTTGACCGGTTCCCTCGCGAAGACGTTGGTCGCCCATCCTCAGGTGTGCCGGCGTCGGGTCTCGATCCGGTGATCGGAGGCGGACCAATGCGTGCCAGTCGCAGTTGGCCCGACCGTGATTCTGGTGGAGTCCCCGTCGAGCGTATGCATCGTCAGGATGCGAGAGTGCCATTAGCGTTGTGACCATGCGTCCGTCAGTTCGTCTGTTCACCGGCGCGGTACATCGTGGGTGAGCGCATTGCGATTCTCGGAGCCGGCTCCTGGGGCACGACCGTTGCCTCGGTGCTTTCGAGCCGGCATACGATCTCGATGTGGGCGAGGGATGCCTCGATTGCGCGCGAGATCTGTGAACGGCACACCAACAGCACCTACCTGGGATCCCACGTTCTGCCCGCGCAGATTCGCGCGACGACCTCCCTCGAAGATGCCCTCGAGGGAGTCTCGGTCATCGCGCTCGCCGTACCGAGCCATGGGGTGCGCTCGGTGCTCGAAAGCTGCGCGCTGCCAAAGGGCGCAGAGGTTGTCCTCAGCCTCACGAAAGGGCTCGAGGAGACGAGCAACCTGCGAATGACCGAGGTGATCAGCGAGGTCTGGTCCCCGGGGCATGTCGGTGTGCTGACAGGTCCCAACCTGGCGCGCGAGATACTGCTCGGCCAACCGACCGCATCGGTCATCGCGATGGGCGATGCGGTTGTCGCGAAGGACCTTCAGGAGATCTTCTCGACTCCCGCGCTTCGGATCTACACCAACCCCGACGTCGTCGGCTGCGAGATCGCGGGAGCAACAAAGAATGTCATGGCCATCGCGATCGGCATGGCCGCGGGACTTGGACTCGGAGACAACACGCGGGCGACGTTGATCACCCGGTCACTTGCGGAGATCTCAAGGCTCGGTCAGGCACTCGGGGGCGAGCGCCAGACGTTCGCAGGACTCGCCGGACTCGGCGACCTCGTCGCGACATCATCGGGTACGAAGAGTCGCAACTTCAGCTTTGGATACTCCCTGGGGGAGGGGAGGTCGGTCGAAGAGACCATCCAGACGACGCGCATGGTGGCCGAAGGTGTGCGAAGCTGTCGCCCGGTGGCCGGACTCGCCGACGCGCATCTCATCGACGTTCCGATTGTCAAGGAGGTGATCGCGGTCTGTCACGAGGGAAGCAGTCCGCGAGATGCGATGCGGAGGCTGATGTCGCGGGTGGCAAAGTCGGAGTTTGACGATCGATGACATCTGCTCGGCCGGGGTAAGGCACGCGTGACACGGGTCGAAGACCCGACCGATGAGGTTGAACAACGGTGTTTCGCGAGCGGTGCGCGCCTCGTCGCCGGCATCGACGAGGTCGGGCGCGGGGCCTGGGCGGGGCCGGTCTCCGTTGGGATCGCGGTCGTCGACGCCGCCGCTCTCGCGATGTTCCCCACGGGTGTCCGCGATTCGAAGATGCTTTCACCCGCGCGGCGAGAGGCATTGTTCCCGCTGCTCCAGCAGGCCGTTCTCGCGTATTTCGTGGGTCAGGCGAGTCCGGATGAGTGTGATCGTTTCGGGATGACCGAGGCGCAACGTCTTGCAACGCAGCGGGCCTTTGCCCGTCTGCCGGTTGCGCCGGATCAGGTCATTCTCGATGGCGCGGTGAACTTCTCCGGGAGTTCGGATGCGATCGTCCTCCCGGGAGCCGATCGCAGGGTTCTTACGGTTGCTGCCGCTTCGATCCTTGCGAAGGTCACGCGTGATCGTCAGATGATCCGGTATCACGACACGTATCCGGAATACGATTTCGCGTCCAACAAGGGCTATCCCTCGCCAGTACACAAAGATGCACTTGAGCGCATTGGAATGTCGCGGATCCATCGCCGAAGTTGGTCGTTCGCATCTCGCTACGCCTCATTGATTTCTTGAGTTCACGGGCTTTTCCGAGAAACCAGAGGGCTAACGTTTGCCATGGCCATTGTCCTCGCCCTGATTGCCGCCGGGGCGAACGCATTCGCGACGATCATGCAACGCATTGGAGTCGAGGAGGCAGTCAAATCGGACAAGACGAGTCGTGCCCTCATGGCAGGGGTCATCAAGCGGCCGATATGGTTCATGGGACTGGTCGTCATCGCGTCGAGTTTCCTGCTCCAGGCGTTTGCCCTCTCGCTTGGAAACCTCTCGACGATCCAACCGGTGATGGTGACCGAGATTCTCTTCCTCGTCATCATCTTGAGCCTGTGGTTCCAAAAGAAGTTGGCGCTGCACGACTGGCTGAGTGCGGTGGGAACCTCGGCTGGACTTGGAGTCTTTCTCTTCGTGAGCTCCGCGAGAGGGGGAACCGATCGGCCCCTCGCCGAGGACTGGATCCTCCTTCTGTGCGCAAGTGGCGGCGCGATGGCGATCTCGTGGTCAGTGGCGCACAAGGGATCGCGTTCATTTCGGGCCGCATGCTATGGGGTCTGCGCCGCGATCGCGTTCGCGCTGACCGCAGCATTCATCAAGGCGGCCGCGGACCTGTGGGCTCGCGGACCGAGCGTGATCTTCACGCATTTCGAACCGTATGCGATTGCAGTGGCCGGGCTGGTCGGGCTCGTCGTCAGTCAGCACGCGCTCGAGTCCGGCCCTGTGGCAGCGTCACAGAGTGCACTGTTGATCGTGAATCCCGTTGCAAGCATCGTGATGGGCGTCTATCTGTTTGGAGACCGACTCCAGATCGCCCACGGACGACTCGCCATTGAAGTTGCCGCGCTCGTCGTGATGTTCGTGTCGCTCTACGTGCTCAGCCATTCGTCGCTCATCGTCACGACGAGTTCCGACGAGCGGCTTTCGACTCGTGCTCACCTGTTCGTCGATGAGGATGAGTAGGAGTTATCAGGCAATTCGCTCAAGATCTACTCGACGAAGCCCTTGCGGGTTGACCGAGGTGCTAAAGATGGATCATGGGCAAAGTGCGAAAGTCACCCCTCCAACTCGGACAGGTCCTCGCGGGGCTGGTCGTGGCATCCGTGGTTCTCGGAGCCTGTGGTTCATCGAATCCCAAACCCTCGACCACGACGTCGACCTCCGCTCCGACGACGACCGTGAAGACGATCGCAGCGTGTACGACGGCGCTGATCACGATCACTCCGGTCTTTGGTGGCTCGGCCGCCGGTGGGAGTTACTACCGGTTCAATGTGACGAACATCGGACCCGGAGAGTGCGCGCTTGACGGGTATCCGGCGCTCACCTTCTTCTCACCCAACGCGGCCGGCGGCGCGGGATCGGGCGGTCCGGTCTCGCTCACGGTGACCGATTCTGGACCGGCTCCCACGCGCGTCGTCCTCAAGCACTCCGAGTCCGCCCAGTTCCTGCTCGCATACACCGAGGTCCCCGTCAACGGCGCGGGGTGCTCAACGGTTGCCTCGGTTGATGTGCGGCTGCCGGGTCAAGCAGCGTCGACGCCGGTCCCCGTCTCATTTTCCCCGTGTGGCGGCGTCATCAAGGTCTACGCGTTCGCGGTGCCCGGTACGGTGAATCCTTGACATCATCTAGATTGGTCAGCCTGTCGCCTTTGCGTTACGCGAACCGCGAGGAGAGGTCTGCAGATCGACGCGCAAGGATATGGGCGCTTAGCTCAGCTGGTTAGAGCATCTGGTTTACACCCAGAGGGTCGGGGGTTCGAGTCCCTCAGCGCCCACAATGTGACCTATGTCCCGTTCAGTGGACCACGAGTTGCACGTTCGATAGCCCGAAGAGCACGTGCGAGTTGAATGCGTTCCATCGATATTGAGTGGAGCGATCGTTACGTCGGTGACACCACGGGCAAGCTAACTTGCTCCGCGGCTGCGCAAAGGCGAACGCCGTAGGCGACGAAATCGGTGATGTCCTCAATCAGCGACAGCGCGCTGGCGAGATGAATGGCGTCAAGACTACATAATTCGCGTGGGGCCAGAACTGCAGCCCGCTCGACAATCACGTGATCTATGGGAAGGAGGTCAACCCCGTGCAGGAGTCGCCTGGCGTCATCAACTGATGATCCATCGATTCGTTGACATGTGCGGAGTAGTTCAACGGTAGACAGATCGCTACTGACCTTGGGAGTCTCGGACTTCTGGGTTAGCCAGTCGGTCAGCGCGGCGCTCTCGGGCTCGTCGAAAAGCAATTTGACGAGAGCGGATGTATCGATGTAGATCACGCCAACCGATCCTCGCGTAGTTCATCGAGCTCGTGCGTCGCGGTGTGCGGGGTTCGTGCAACGTATCGGCGTGTGGGCATCTGAAATGCACCACTTGCCGGAATGAGGCGACCTGAGGCGATGAGCCGGTCTCGCGAAGCGATGGCAGGGGTAGGTGATACCAATAGGGCGATGAGCCTCCCGCGTTCGGTGACTTCGACGACTTCACCTGCTTTCACACGCTCGAGATATCGGCTGGCGTGCTGGCGGAGTTCCCTAATCCCGATTCGGGTCATGCGCAAATAGTAGCATCATAAGTGCTACAAACTGTCGCAACGAGATCCCTCGCGGTCTGCGCACCGTTCCGCGTGTTGCGCGGACAGTTGTGTGTGGCATCTCCCCAGGCAGGACTCCCAAGCGGTCCGTATCGTGTCCCTCAAAGTCCTTCGAGACCTCTGGTCGTGGCACCGCCTCACCCGGTTCGCGACGGCCCGTCACAGCTCCTCGGTATCTCGCGCCCCGGGCCGCCGAAATCAATCGATGAGTTGTGCGGCGCGCTCGAGGAGTGCACAGGCGGCAATGACGTCGTTGTCATGGGTCGCGTCATGAGCCTCGAAGACAAGCTGGCGGAGCCGACCGAGCGTGTCGAGTGAGATGCCACGCGCAAGAAGGGGGTGTTCGCTCTCGCGACGGGTCGTGATGGCGATGTCGGCAAGCGTGAACAGCGCGTCCATCTCCGATTCGCGGTAGACGAACTCCTCAAAGGTCCTCGCCGAGGCCAATCTCTCGGCGATCTGGCGGATCGTCGTGCTCGTCAGGGTCTCGATGGCGATTGCGTCGCGCATCGCCGGTGCCCGGAACACCTCGCGCTCTCTCGCCGTCTTTAGTAGGACTGGGAGATCGACGACGCGACGAAGGTCTCGGGCTGGCCAGCGACAAACAGGTCGACCGGGCTGACATCCTTGGGCGCGGTGACCACGACCGAACGTGCGCGGTAGGCCTTGGGTCGGGATGCATGCGGTGGCTCGATGCCGCGTTGGAGGTCTTTGACAAGCGTCAAGAGGAGCCTCCGCATGCCGATGATCCCGCGGTCGGTGACTCCGAGGTGTTCTTCGTGGCGTCTCGCGATGGGTCCGTCCTGATCCTCTTGGACCGGGAGGTCCTCTCCGCGGATGCCGTAGATTCCCGTGAAGCTCGAAGTTGCCTGGAGCTCTCGGTCGATCAGGTAGTTGTTCGACATGTTCGCAATCGGGATGAACGTCTCGGGATCGACGAGTGCGTGCACACCCGCCCCACTCGTCACCGTGAGCCGCTCCGCCTCATTCAGGGGCCTCGCGTGGTGCCAGGTCACGGTGAACCCCACGGAGTAGGTGTCATCGACGGGCACGATCGCCGTCCAGGTGTTGAACGCGTCGTATCCGCTCGGGATGAGGGTGAACGAGGGCACCAGGAACGGCGTCATCCTCCAGTAGTACTCGCCGTCGGGAAATTCGCTTCTTGCCATCGCGACAAGTCCGAAATCGGTCTCCGCGAGGTCGAACTGCTTGCGTGCAAGGAACGGTGGAGGTAGGAGGCCGGCCTCGTCAAAGCGCGGTGGCAAGATCTCCTTGGGAACGAACTCATCCTCTTCCGATCCGAGATTGCGATGGAGGAAGTTGACGTGGGCGGTGTCGATCTCGCCCTCGAGGTTCTGCAGGTAGTTGCAGGCCTGGAATCGTTTCGTGGCAAGGAAGTGATCGTCGGGGAGCAGTGTCCACTCGAAGCTTGGGAACTCTGGCTTGAGCTCCTCTGGGCCCATGTAGATCCAGATGAGACCTCCCGCCTCGTGGGTGTCGTAGGCCTTCGCGCGCACGGAGTCTTTGAACCTTGAGTTCTCCGGCTCTCCGGGCTGGTCCACACAGCGTCCGTCGGCCGCGAACTTCCAGCCGTGGTACACGCAGCGGATGCCCTCCTCCTCATTCCTTCCCCAGAAGAGGTTCGCGTGCCGATGCGGACAGCGCGCCTCAAGGATTCCGACGTGTCCTGACGTGGCGCGGAACGCGACGAGCCTTTCTCCAAGCAGTCGCGGGGCGACGGGGGGTCCGTCGGGCTTTGGCAGTTCGCTCGAGAGCATCGCCGGCAGCCAGAAACGTCGGAAGAGTTGCCCCATCGGCGTTTCGGAGCCGGTGCGCGTCAAAAGATCGTTGTCTGATTCACTCAACATTTTGCCCACCTTCGTCTGTGATGGCCATGAACCCATCTTCGCGCGCAGAATCGGGTGCCCGAACGGTGCTCATCTACTCGCGCCCGGACCCGTCGCGATCCCCGCACTGCGCGCGCATCAGTTGCCCGCGGCCTCGCGCACGGCATTGATGATCCCCTGATATCCCGTGCATCGGCAGAGGTTTCCCGAGAGGCCCTCGCGGATCTCCTCATCGCTTGGATGGGGATTATCTCGCAAGAGCGCCTCGACCGAGACGATGAAACCGGGAGTGCAGAATCCGCACTGGAGGCCGTGATTGTTCCAGAACGCCTGCTGGACCCTGTTCAATGTGCCGTCCTCAGGCGTGAGCCCCTCGACCGTGGTCACGCTCTGGCCGTCAGCCTGGACGGCGAAGATGAGACACGATCGAACGGCCGCACCGTCGAGCAGCACGGTGCATGCGCCGCATACGCCGTGCTCGCAGGCGAGATGCGTACCGGTCAGGCCGCAGGCCTCGCGAAGGAAGTCCGCAAGGGTTGCACGCGGCTCGAGCAGCGCCCGCCGCTCCCGCGCGTTGACCTCGATCGAGACGGGAATCTCATGCATTGTCTGCCTCCTCGAGTGCTCTGCGTAGCGCCGTGGCCGCGAGCGACGCGGCGATCCGGGTCCGGTACGCGGCCGAGGCATGGACGTCATCGCCCGGAGTCGTCGCCTCGACGGCCAGCCGCGCAGTCGCCGCGCAGTCGACGGCGTCTGCCCGAGTGCCCACTAGTGCCGACTCTGCCTCATGCGCGCGCAACGGAGTCGGCCCCATTCCCATGAATGCGATCGATGCGCGCGCCACGCGGCGATCGCTGTCGAGCGTTACCGCGCACGAGACGCCGGCGATCGCGAAGTCCCCGGCTCTCAGCGCGAACTCCTCGATCGCGAATCCCGATGTCCCGGTCGCGACCGGGAACGCGACGTGGCTGAGTATCTCGTCGGGTTCGGCCGAGCTCTGCCAGATGGAGATGAAGAAGTCGCTCGCATCGACGGTGCGACTGCCGTTCGGCCCCACGAGCGTCATCGTGGCTCCAAGACACAGGGCGACGCAGGGGAGCTCCGAGGCGGGATCGGCATGCGCGATTGATCCACCGATCGTTCCGCGGTTGCGGATCTGGAAGTGTCCGATCTTGGGAAGGGCGCGGTGCAGCAACGGCACATGTCGGGCGACGAGTTCGCTGTGCTCCGCGCTCGACTGGCGGGTCAGCGCACCGACCACGAGCGTGTCGCCTTCGAGCCTGATACCGCGCAGCTCCTCGATGCGGTTCAAATCGATGAGGTGTTCAAAGCGAGCGATGCGCAAAGCGAGCATCGGCACAAGGCTCTGGCCGCCGGCGATGACCTTCGCCTCGTCGACGTGGTTCTTGAGCAGCGTGACCGCCTCGAGCGTGCTCGTCGGAGCGTGGTATTCGAACTGCGCTGGCTTCACCGCTCACCTTTCGCCGTCGGCCTCTTTGTACTGTAGGCAATCTGTACTGTAGGCAAATTGTCCTCGCGGCGCACCTTGGCCAAGACCAGGTGGCCGACGAAGACTCCTCTTCGACCGACCGCCGCGCGAACGGAATCTCGTTGGAGCGTCCTGACACCGGGCGAGATAGTGTCGCGAGGTGACTCGAACGGGAGGGTTGATTTGACCGAAGTTGACGTCCAGGATGGCCAGCGCCTCGATGCGGCCCGCTACGTAGGCGCTCGAACTCGTCGCAAGGAGGATCCCCGCCTGCTGAGCGGCCAGGGAAGCTACGTCGGTGACGTCGTGCTTCCCGGCATGGGCCACGTCGCCTTTGTGCGGAGTCCGTATCCCAAAGCGACGATCGATGCAATCGACATCTCGGCCGCCAAGGTCGCCCCGGGCGTGCTCGGAGTGTTGACGGGCCGCGACCTGACCGACAATACGGATCCTCCCGGAGGTTGGCGGAAGGCGATCCTGCCGATCGAGCACATAGCGTACGTCGGCGAGCCGGTTGTCATGGTGATCGCCGAGAGCAGAGCGCTTGCCGAGGACGCGGCCGAGCTCGTCGAGGTGCGCTACACCCCGGAGCCTCCGGTCATCGAACTCGAAGATGCGATCGCGGACCTGCACCT
>DAIDIA010000133.1 GCA_027459565.1 Acidimicrobiaceae bacterium
TCCGGCGTCGCCTCGGCCCATCGATGGAGATCGCCACTGGAGTCACCGGGCAGGCATTTGAGGTGCTCGTCCGTCTGTATCGCTCGGAGGGTGGCTCGATGCGCATGTCCGATCTCGCCGCGCAGACCGGTCTCACGCGAAGCGGCCTGACCCGCGCGCTCGATCGTCTCGTCGAGGGTGGACTCTGTCGGCGCGAGAGCTGCAGCGGGGACCGTCGGGGTACGTTCGCCGTGTTGACCGCTACCGGCCGGTCACGTGTCGCAGAGGCGATCTCGCATCACGAGCAAGAGATCGGCGATCTCCTCGTGGGGGCGCTTGGAGATGGCGACGAGGAGGAGCTCATCAGGCTCCTCAAGGAGATCCGCCAACGTGTGAATCCCGGCGCTGCCTTCGTCAGCGCGATCGATTCGCTGGCCACGTGCCCGGAGGCCGATCTCTAGGAGCCTCGATCGCTCCGTTCGCTGAGTCGCGCGATCGCGCTCAGACCTCGGTGTCCTGACTGTTCTTTCGATTCCAGTCTCGCCACACAAGTCGATGGATCGGTATGTAGCGGGGGATATCGCGAAGCCCAGGGAGAAACGGAACGCCGAGGAGCAAGAGCGTTGCCAGTCCGGTCATGTACACCGCGATCATGTCGACGTTCGCGGAACTCCGGAATCCCGGCACCTGGTACCAAAGCGTGTAGAGCCACAGCCACGGCTGCCCGGGGTAGCTTCCCGTCTCGTTCATCACGCCCCACTGCGATCCTGTCAGGTGTTCACTTGAGGCGAGCGAGGAGAAGTAGCTGCCGTCTTCAAGGAAGAGCATCGGCTTCGTGAAGTCCGTGCCATAGAACGGACGCTGGGCCAAAAGGTCGGTATCGAGTCCGCCGGATCTCGCCAGGGTCAGTTCACTGGTGATCAGGATCGGAACGGGACCGGACTTGCTCGCGAATTTCGCAGGTATGGTCGGCACTCCGGACTTGAACGTCAGGTGGTCCACTCCGCTGAGATAGCTCTGGGCCCAGCCCGATTGCGTGCTCTTCGTCGCCGAGTTGTACCGCGAGAGCGCGCTCGCGAGCGCAGGCTGGAAGGAGGTGAGCTTGGAGAGTGGCGAGAGCACGAAGGTCTCCGCGGCGTTGATCGGCTGGCGCACTCCGGCGAGCATCTGCCATCCGATCACAAGCTTCTGGACGTTGTGTGATCCGTTGTTGTAGGGAGGGCCATACGATGCGGTCTCGCTTGTTCCCGCGAGCTCCGACGCAGCGGTCGCGACGAAGTCCGCAGGCGCGATCTTTGCCCATGTCGCTACGGTGACCGGCGGCTCATCGGGCGAGGAGAGGACTGCAGCGAGCACGACGACGAGCACAAGAGCGATCAGAGAGGCTGCAGTCGCCTCCTTGACGATGTCATAGCGGCGCTTTGGTCCCTTCCACTCCGCGGCATCGGCAGTTGCCAACAGCCTCCGATTCGCGCGCCCACGCACGCGCGTCGCTGGCAGGGGATGTGAGACCCCGCGCACCCGGACGAGCAGGATGTGCGCGCCAACGATCGCCAGCAAAACGATGGGAACAAGCACCACGTGCCAGAGCAGCATCTGGCCGAAGTTCATCAGGTTGAAGAACGCTCCGACACCGACCGAGTTGAAGGCGTCCTTGCCGTTGGCGGAGATCCACTGCGCGTCGAAATTCTGCTGCGAGAGGTAGCCCGTGAAGCACTCGACAACCGAGGCGATGAACGCGATGACGCCGGTCATCCACGTCGCGACGCGCCGTCCGCGCCATGCCGCCATCCAGAACTTCCCCCAGAGGTGGATCACCATGAACGCCATGAACAGCTCGACACTCCAGAGGTGGACGCTGTTGAAGAAATGGCCGACGGGATTCGTGTGCCACCAGTCCGCACCGCCCAGCGCAATCGCCCCACCGGAGGCAACGGCGATTCCAAGGGCAGCGAGCGTCGCGACGCCAAAGACGTAGACCCACGACGAGACGTACGCCGGCTGGGTATCGGGCAGGAGCTTGTCTGGCGGCAAGAGGAATAGCGCCCGACGCCGGATGCGCGCCGTCCACATCGTGTCCTTCTTCGTGATCGGAGGGGCGGAGGTCTCCACCTCCGGGGCCTCGGACGTCTCCTCATCGTTGCCGAGCGACCCGGGGAACGGAAGCACGAGCGCGGCGCCGAAGATGACCACCATCACCAGAACGAGGACGAGATTGGAGACGGAGACCTGGAAGATCGACCAATGGACATAACGCCCGGGGCTGTTGAGATCCACTGCGGAGAAAAGTGCTGCACCTGCTGCCATCATGTGCCTCCAATCGGCCCATCATTGACCTCGGTGATTCTGGCTCCCCGCTCCGACTTGTCGGCTCGACAACGTCGCGCCAACCCCGTGCGAGGCTCCGATATTCAGGCTAGTTCAGCTTCAAAAACGCGGAGTGCATTGAGACAATCGCATTGACAGATATCAGAGAACCTGCCGGTCAAAGAACACGGCGCAATCGCGTCGGTGCTGGCATCGAGATTATGACGCCCACTGCGCGGCGCGCGCACCGGTGGCCACGATGGCGCGAACCTCCGCGCCCGGCGTTCAGATTCGGGTCTGGAGTGCCTCGTAGATTCGTTCGGCGGTAATCGGAAGTTGGCGGAGACGACAACCCGTCGCGGCAAATACGGCATTGGCCACCGCCGGTGCAGTCGGAGGAGTTGTCAATTCGCCGATCGCCTTGACATTCGCCGTTCCAATTCCGACGCCGCCCTCAAGGAGCACGGTCTTGTAGGGCGGAGTGTCGCGCACCGATGGAAGCTTGTACTCACCGAGATTGGCCGCCCAGACATGACCCTCGGACTCGTCGAGATCCTCAAGACAGGCAAATCCGAGACCGGTTGTCGTTCCACCGTCGATCTGCATCTGATGCGCAAGCGGATTGATGATGTTCGCGACATCGATCGCGTTCAGCACATTGAGGATTCGCAGCTGTCCGGTCTCGGGATCCACAGCGACGCTGACGACCTGGACCGCGACCGATCCGACGAGCGGGGCCTCGGCAGATTTGAGCTCGATCAGGACCGGCTCGTCTTTCAGGCGATTGCGCCAGGCCTTAGCGGCAACATCTGCGGCGAGTGCCATCGTCGAGGTGACGCGCGATCCGCCGACACCGGTGTCAAAGGGGAGGGAGTCGGACGCTACCTGCGCGACCTCGATATCCGAGGGTGCCAATCCGAGCGCCTCTGCCATGAGCTCGCGCATGACCGTATGGCTTCCCGTGCCGGTCTCGACAACGGGGATCTCGACGCAGACGCCGCCGGTTGCCGTGGGAACCAGGCGAATGCTCGTCGGCGCGTGGGGAGTCGACCGGCTGTAGATCCCGATTCCCGTTCCCGTCAGCCATCCCTCCGGAGCGGTGGCGTACTCGCGCTCGCGCATTGCAAGATCCAGCGTCTCGACGCCGCGGCTCTCGAGCCAGACATGACCGTGATCGTCGGGGTCTCCGGTGACAAGGAGGTTCCGGCGTCGGATCTCCACCGGCGCGATCCCCGCCTTGGCAGCGAGCTCGTCGAGAGCAGACTCGAGCGCGAACACGCCCTGTGCCTCGCCGGGGGCGCGCATGAATCCGCGTGGCACCGTATTGGTGTAGACGCGCTGATAGTTCGCATAGAAGTGTGCCACCCGATACGAGGGGAACTGGGCAGCAGAGGTTCCTGCGACGGACGGGGTGCAACCCCCGTAGGCGCCACCGTTCATCGCGATGTCCATCCCCACGGCGAGGAGTCTGCCCTCGGCGTCACAGCCCATCTGCACACGGATACGCGACGGATGCCGGGGGTTTCCCGCGATGAGGTCCTCGTTGTATCGGAGTACCAGCTTGACGGGGTGTCCTGTCAGGCGCGAGAGCTCGATCGCGAGCGGTGCCTCGCCCGGCGCGCCCTTGCCCCCAAAGTCACCGCCCATCGCCATCGGCTGCACGTCGAAGGCCTCCGGTGGCATTCCGAGACAGTGGCTCAACATCGTTCTCAGGCGATGGGGGACCTTGTTGGTGAACCAGAGGCGCACCTTCTCCGATGATTCGTAGTCCGCGACGCAGGCCTGGGGCTCCAGGTATCCCTGATGCACTCCCTGGGTGTAATACGTCTCGTCAACGACGAACGCGCAGTCGCGAAGGACCGCCTCGACCTCTGCCTGGGAGCCGACGGTCTCGCGATGGATCAGGTTGCGACCATCCTCCGGTTTGATGACCGCGCCCGGATAGTTCCAGGGCTCATCGTGGACAAGCGGGGCATCCGGAGCGGTTGCCTCCTCGATGGTCGTCACCGCGGGGAGGTCCTCGTAATCGACAAGGACCATCGCAGCGGCCTGTTCCGCGATCGCCCGCGTGGTCGCTACGACGGCGGCGACGCGATCGCCGGCATAACGCGCCCGCTCGATCGCAAGCACCGGGATGTCCTCAAGGGCGCGACCGCAGGGATGCTGGGTGACGTCAGCCGCGGTGTAGACGCCGATGACCCCCGGGAGCGCCAGCGCCGCGCTTGCATCGATCGAACGGATCCGCGCGTGCACCGCGGAACTCCGAACGACCGCCGCGTGATAGAGATCGGGCCGCCCCTGGAAGATGTCTGCGACGTACTTCGTCGAACCCGCTGCTTTGGACCGTGCATCAAGTCGCGTCATCGTTCCCGCAACGCTATCGGGCGGGATCCGTCTGTGTCGATTTCGCCCCGCCTAGCGAGTCGAAGTCGTCCAGCGAAAGACCGTGCGCTCGACGATCTTCAATGCGGTGACATTGATGACACCAAAGATCGAGGTGATGCAGATGAGTCCGAGCAGGAACGCGGTCTGCAGCCCTGCGCCGTACTGCAGCAAGAGCCAGCCCACTCCGACGTTGCTGACCTCCATCTCCCCGACGACCATTCCGATGATCGCGAGGCTGAGACTGCTTCTGAGACCGGCCAACACATACGGCACCGCCGCGGGAATCGCCACCTTGTAGAGCGTCTTTCGCTCACTCAGTCCCAGGGTCTGTGCCACCTCGACGTACCCCTTGTGCACATTGCGCACGCCCGCTGCGGTGTTCAACAGCATCGGGAACGTCGTCACCATCATGGTGAACACGACTCGAGCCTCCATGCCGATGCCCGTCCAGATGACAAGAAGCGGAATGGCGACGATCAGAGGCGTCGCGTTGACAACATTGACAAACGGACTCATGACGTTGTTGACAGCGGGAAACCGACCGATGAAGACGCCGAGCGTGAACCCGATGGCGACGCCCAGCACGAGGCCGAGGTACATCTCGCGAAGCGAAAGCAAAAGCGCGGCGGTCGTGGTCGGATGCGTCAGGATGTTCGCGATTGCCCGCACCACTGCTGCAGGTGATGAGAGCAGGAGTGGATTCGTGAATGACGAGATGAGCCACCAGAGACCCAGAAGCACCGCAAGCGCGATGATCGGATAGACGACGAACGATGCGCCGTTGCGTACACGGTGCGGGCGCTTCGCCTTGAACTGACCACTCGCGCCGACGTTCGCGACATTTACGCTCATAGTCCGCCCTCCTGGGATCGAAGCAGTGCGGTGATCTTGGAGCGGAGACTGATGGTCTCCGGCTCGCCACGGAACTCCGCTTGGGTCCGCGGCCGGGGAAGGTTCACGTCGAGGATCTCCACGATACGACCCGGATTGCGGTGCATGACGACGATGCGGTCGCTCAGGAAGATCGACTCGTCGACATCGTGGGTGACGAAGACGATCGTGATGCCGAGCTGTTCCCAGAGCAGCGCCACCTCAGCCTGGAGTGCCTCGCGCGTGAAGTTGTCGAGCTGGCCGAAGGGCTCGTCCATGAGGAGGACCTTTGGCTTGACCGCGAGTGCGCGTGCGACACCGACTCTTTGCTGCATACCACCAGAGAGGGTGTAGGGGGGGACATTCATCACGTCCTTGAGGCCGACCATCTCGAGGCACTCGGTCGCGATGCGCTGGCGCTCCGCCTTCTCGACACCGCGCGCCTCGAGTCCGAGCTCGACATTGCCGCGCACTGAGCGCCAAGGAAGCAGGTTGATGTCCTGGAATACATAGGCCATGTCCTGAGAGACGCCGTTCAGACGCTTACCCTCGAGGTCGATGGTCCCCGAGTCCGCTGCGTCGAGACCGTCGATGATGCGCAAGAGTGTCGTCTTCCCACAGCCACTGGGGCCCACGAGACTGATGAACTCGCCCTTTTGCACATCGAGGTCGACGTTGTCGAGCGCCACGACATCGCGCTCTTGTCCAACGAAGGTCCTCGAGATTCCTCGGATGGAAAGTACCGGTGCTTCTGTCAAGGTTGAACTCCTATGTGTGGCGGACGCAGGACCTGCTTGGCTCGCACTACCGTTCGAATCTGTCACGTTTATCCTTCTCTAAGGGTTAATAAGGGCGGCGCTGCCGGCTGAGGATCAGCGCTGGCTCGACCACGTCCATGACTATCTACTGTTCGCTCCACGGCGCCCAGCAGAGGTTGCACGGATCCACCGGAACTTGGTGTCCTGGAGGAGGCGAAGCGAGGTAAACATTGCAAGTGCGAGAGCACAGGTTGTGCCAATTGTGGCGATCAGGTTATCCGTCTGGAAATAGGTTCCGTAGGTGTTCACGATGCCACCGAGTCCGCCCTGACCGAGCTCTTGCCCGGCGAGGATCATTCCGACGGTGCACTGAGCAAGCGCGATCCGGGCGCCGGCGAAGATGAACGGCTGTGTCGCCGGAAGGTAGATCCGGAAGGTCTGTTCCCACTTGCTCATTCCAAACGCGACGCCGACGTCGCGGTATCCAATGCGCACCACGCGCATTCCCGCAAGTGTGTTCACCACCATCTGCCAGAAGCCGATGATGAAGATGAAGATGACGGCCGAGAGCTTGCCCTGTCCGAACCAAACCTCCATCAGCGGCAATAGCGCGATCGAGGGCGTGGCGTTGCCGAAGGTGACGAGGGGATCAAGCGCGCGCTCGAGGAACTGGATACGGCCCATGATCGTTCCAAGGGTGATGCCAAAAAATCCCGAGCAGACGATGCCCATTGCGAGGATGAGGAGACTCGAGGCGACGGCTTTGGGAAGCGTGCCATTGACGACAAGATCGTAGAAGGCGGCGATCGATCTGGTGGGAGTTGAGAGGAACACCGGAGCTAGGAATGCCCCCGTCGCCTGCCACGCGCCGAGCACGACAAGGATCGCAATGTAGCGATACGCCCGCGGCCGCCAGTTCTTGGCCTCCGAGACCGATTTGATTTTCGTGCGCCCCGACGCTGTTCCGCCACCAGATCCCGACTGTCCGCTACCGGACGCGGAACCAAGAGATCCAACGGAAGGTGTCTGAGGTGCACTGGAGAGCGTAGTCACGCACAACCTTCTTTCGCTTGTATCGCTGACACGTAGATGGTCGCCTCCTGCATGAGGATCGACGCGGGGAAACGCTGCCTACAAAGTAGTACTTGGGAGCATGGCCCCCAAATCACGACACACAGTCTTGCACCGCTGCCCCATCCATGTCCGGATGAGACAGCGGTGCAGAAGACTCACGTCCTTTGAGTTACCTCAGGGACCTAGTAAGCGCTCTTGTGGGCGCTGAACTGTGCCCACGCGGCATCCCATGGTGCCGTCTTCACAAGCTGTGAGAGTGGACGGTTTCCAAGCTGGGAGACAATGCCGAGGCCCTTCGAGATCGCAACGTTCTCCGCAACAGCCTGGCGGCTGAAGGAGTTGTGTGAAACTGCGAATCCACCGATGGACTTCAACAGCGTGTACGCCGTGCGAAGCGTTGCAAGCGAGTTCGTGCCAGCGGTGTACGCGTAGGCGTCAGCGGCCCATGCGCCCTCGTTGGTGTTGAACGTCTTCGCCGAGGCGAGCCACGCAAGGTCGATTGCCTCTGCGATGGCAGGGTTCGCGGCGATCCAGGCGGTACGCGCGAACATCATGCTGTCCGCGTACTTTGGAGCGACCTTCGCGCCCGTGGCCAGTGTGTGGAAGTTCGGACCAGCCTGCGCAACCGTGCTCGGGTCAACCCAAGCCGCTGAAGCCTTGCCCGCGATCACCTGGTTGTACGAGTTGGCCTCGGCACCAGTGGTGATGAGGTGCATGTCGGACATCTTGAATCCACCGAGCTTTGCCGCAGCCGCCCAGAGCGGGAAGTCGACGTTTCCAGCCGAGTAGTCATCCGCGTAGCTCAGCCCCTTGAGCTGGCTCAGCTTCGTGATGCTCTTCGGCACCATGAGGAAGTAGGCGACACTCGTCTGGTTGGGACCGAACGCGGTAAGACCGAGGTCGATTGCCGTCGCGACAGGTGAGGTGCAGATGTCCTCGTTGCCACTCGCAACACCGAGTTCCGCGATGTTCGCGGAGCCGTTGACCATCGAGGTCGTTGCGCCCCACTGCTTCAGTGCCTGCTCCATGACATAGATGTGAGCGTCACCGATGTGCGCCGAACCTGCCGAGTTGGCGATGCGGATCGTGATTCCGTTGAGGATCGGCGTGCCGTTCTTGCGGAATACGAGCTTCTTTGCGGTCGACGTCTTCGCGTGTGACGAGCTGCTCACGGCTGCGCCGGCTGTACCAGCAGTGGCGATGAATGCCGTCGATGCCACAGCCAGAGCGGCCAAAGCATTGCGGTAGCGATGTAATGCCATCAATGTTCCCCCTCATAGTGAGTTCTTGGTACACCGGCCATATGACCGGCGACCCCCTGCCGTCATGCCCTGCGGTGCGACTGCACCGCATTACGAATGTGTAACAGAACGCAATCGTTTTGTCAAGATCGCGTCACAACCCCAGCCGTCGCGCGACAGCCTCCCGTACCCTCTGGAGGTCCCGATTCCACCTGCTTGTGCCGAGGTTCGGACACACAGTAGTGCAGTCGCATCGCCGCCACGCGCGATCGATCGTGAGAGATAGCACCTAGGCAAGTCGGGTCAACTCCACCGAGACGTCAAGACCCGCGAGGGCTCCCCCCTGGTACACACCGCGGAACGGTGCCACGTCGGCATAGTCTCGACCGCGTGCCACCGTCACATAGCGGTCACCGACGCGCTCACCGTGGGTGGGATCAACCGGATACCACGCGCCGACCCAGCACTCCATCCAAGCGTGCCCTGCTCCCGCGATCGAGACCCCCAGCTCACCCTCCGCGCTCGGATGCAGGTAGCCCGAAACGTAGCGAACGGGAATACCGATCTCGCGCAAGATGACGATTCCAAGATGGGCGAAGTCCTGGCAGACGCCGCGGCGCGAATGCCAGGCCTCGAGCGCCGAGGTGGTCACCCGGGTTGCGCCGATCTCGTAGGTCATCGTCGACCCGATCCAGTCGCTCACGGCCTCGACGGCCCGGAACGGGGAGGACTCGCTGCGAAACCTCGCCCCGATCTCCGAGAGTTCCGCGTCCCCTGAGGCGTACCTGGTCGGCTCGAGGTATTCGACAAAGCGCTCCCGAATCGCCTCACTGTCGATCTCGGACCATGTCAATCCCGTCGGCTGAGGGCGCGCCGTCGCAGTCTCGACGATCGAGCTTGCGATCACGACGAGCTCGCGGTGCGGCTCTGGGATGTCGAACGAGATGACCGAAGTCGAGAAGTAGTCGACGTAGCGATAGAACGGGGTCGCCGGCATCACCGAGACATTCGCGCTCAGCACCGACTGGCCGGCAAGAGACTGCGGGATCAGGCGAACCTCGTTGTAGGACGCGATCACCGGCCCCGAG
>DAIDIA010000134.1 GCA_027459565.1 Acidimicrobiaceae bacterium
TGTGCCTACGGGCTAACAGATGGTCGCGACGACCGTACCCGTTCCCGCGTGACCAGGGTCATTCGCGTAACCCGCCGCGGTCTTCACGACCACGACATGTTCGGCGTTGCCCGAGATTTTCGCTCCCGACTGCGAAGTGATACTTGAGACAATCACCGACATATAACTCGGGAGTTGCCCAAGTGGCGAAGTAGCGCTGTTGCCCGGACTGGTCGTCCAGGTGCCTCCACACGCCGCTGTTGACGAACTCGCCGCGTACCCCTTGAATGAGGCGGGCGCTGCGCCTCCGCTCAGGCTGTTGACCTTCGACCAGTGCGCGCCCCAGAACGTGACGCTCCCCGACGCGGTGTTGTTGCCAACAACGAAGGTCCCGCCACCGGGCGCTCCGGCATAGATAAGCACCGAACACGGCGAAGTGGACGTCGCGCTCCCGCCGTCATCTGCGACTGTCGTTGTCACCGAGAAGTTACCGGCCGAGGCGTAAGTGTGACTGCCACTGACATCAAAGCTCCCACCATTGACCGATACCGTTCCGGTCGAGCTCGAGTTGTCGCCCCAGTTGATCGTCGCCGTGAAATCGGACGCGACTGCGGCTGGATTTGCATCGGTGAGACTTGCGACGTGTCCGGCATACGAGAGTCCAGACAGCGCTGTGGTCGCGCAACTTGACACGATCGCGGCATCGTTCACCGTCGCGTTCGCACCAAGGGCCGTCGAGCTTCCGCCAATGTCACTGACAATGACGCGGACGACGAAGCTTCCCTCTTCGGCATAGGTGTGGTTGCCATCGACACTGAATAGCCCGCCCACGGGTCCCGTTACCGTACCGATTGAACTCGATCCGTCACCCCAGGTGATCGTCGCCGTGAAATCTGACGTGGTTGCGGCAGGATTTGCATCACTGAATGTGCCGGTCGAACCCGATACGGCCCCGCCCTCGACGCCCGTCAGGGACTGAGCGGCGCCTGCAGTAAGGAGAGCATCGCCAATCATCGCGGCACTCTTTGCCGTGGCGTTGATCGACGGTGTCAGGGTGTCCGTGACTGTCGTGGTCGCCGTGTCGCTGCCCTCTTCTGCATAGGTATGACTGCCGCTGACGATGAACGGTCCGCCGGTTGGTCCGGTAACCGTATCTGTCGAAATCGAGCTGTCGCCCCAGTTGGTCGTCGCGGTGAACTCAGATGCCGTCGAGGTTGCGCTCGTATCGGTAACCGTTGCAACCGGACCACCAAATGGTGCACCCTCGACTGAACTCACCGAAGATCCTGAAGCGGTGATCGATTCCGCGACTCCGACCCAGTGTTCTTGAGCAGTTGCCGCTTGAAGCGAGCCACCTGCATCGGTAAAGCTCGCCTTGATCGTGTCGTCGCCGGCGCCATTTGCATCGGCGTAGGTGAACGAGACATTGCCACTCGAATCAGAGGCACAACCGACCGGCACGCATGTACCTGTCGCTCCCGCGTTCTGCCCCGTCACGGTGAAGGTCACCACCTTGCCGACGAGTGGAGAGCCAGCGGATGTGACGTTCGCCGTTACGGTATGGCTGGTACCGACCGGGTTCGTCGAATCCGCGGGCGAGACCGCAATGCTTCCGGAGGTCACAACGATTGATGAACCGGAGATGAGGACGTAGGCCTCTCCGCACGCACTGAGCTTGGTATTGGGATCAATGCCACAGGTCGGATGCGACGACGTGTCCGTTGCAACTGCGAGAGCGCTGTAATCAGTCGGGAAGGTCGGGAAGGACTCGTGCACCGAACAGCTCCAACCAGCGAGGTCACTTGTCGACAGCGCAGAGAACTGGGGAACCGACGCGATCAGGGAGACATTTCCTCCACACGGCGGGGTCGTATCGATCGACCAATGTCCCGGGTACGCGGTGAGCGCATTGATCGAAGAGAGAGTCTGAGATTGTTGACCCCCTTCAGCCGCGCACGAATCATCGAAGTACATTCCAGTCGTCCCTGGCTGAGCGCCGGCATAGGCGATTCCCGTACTGATGAGTACCGCCGCGTTCGGATGCCCATATGCCGCGTGGAACACAGGATCGGTGCCGATCAGGACACGGTTTCCCGCCTGTGTACGGCCACCGGCATGCCCCATGACGACGGGACCCCATACCGAGGCGCTTGAGGTCACACCCGGGGGGAGCAAACCGCATCCCGGGTCTCCGACGATCAACAGGCCGTAGGACGCGAACTGGGCAGCGGTCATCGTTGCCCACGTCGCGTCGCTCACGACCGTTACAGCGAAACCAGCCGCGGTCGCGTCCGTTGCCTCTTTGCTCGAAGATCCACCTGACACGGTCGACGCATCGACCAGCGCGGTACGAGTAGACGCGCTTGCAGTGCCAACCGAAACGGCAACCGGCGTAATTGCCATGCCGATCGTGACGATCGCAAGTGACGCGATTCTGCGCAACCTGCTACCCCGAACTCCGTGCATGGACGTCCTCCGATATGTGGAAAGTAAAACGAAGGGGCAATTAGAGCACACATGCAAAGTCCAAACGCACAAAGATCACGAGAACACACCGCGCTGATCAAAATCAGGCAACCTCAGGTTTTCAATCACGCGACCTGCTATACGGATGATCTTCCACATTCGCTGTCTTCTCTCATCGCCTCCGCAGCTGAGCGGCAATCGCTTCCGTCAGCCCCATATTGAAGACGGGGCCACCAAGATCAAAATGACGTCAGGCGTCTCCGCACAACGCCAAGAGAGCGGGGGTGCGCCGTCGGCTCTCAAGCGAACTTCTTATGCTGACACCCTCAAAGTAAATATCCTCTCAAGAGACTCCATGCAAGGCGCAATCTTCCGACGGCATAGGCAACAGGACTTCTACTGCGAAAGCTCACTAGGCTCGGGAGTTCCATGTCCAACCGCTTGAGTACTGCGATTGTTATCTACGTCGTGATGCTGGGGTCTTTTGCGAATAATGCGGTTTCAACCACTTACGTTCTCTACCAAAAACGCTTTGGACTGACTTCGCTGACCATCACGATGATCTTCGCGACGTATGCAATTGCGACGCTGGTAGCACTCATGATGTTCGGAAGACTCTCCGATGACATCGGCCGCAAACCTCTCATGATTGCCGGCACGTGCCTCGTCATCGCCAGTACGGTGATCTTTCTCTTCGCCGGGGGAACCACGGAGCTCTTCCTGGGCCGCGCATTCATGGGTCTTGCAACGGGGACCGTGACCTCAGCAGGTTCGGCAGCGCTGGTGGAACTCCAGCCAAACCATGACAGCCAGCGGGCGTCACTCTTCACAACTCTTGGATTCTTGAGCGGCGCAGCTCTCGGTCCTCTCATCTTTGGTGCGGTGGAGCAGTATGTGGCTCATCCTATGACCACTCCATTTCTCGTCGAGCTCGGCATCGAATTGCTCGGCCTCATTGGACTGTTGACTCTGAAAGAGCCCGCGTTGAACCGTTCCAAGACGATGGCGTGGAGACCGCGAAGACCGGTAGTGCCATTCGAGATCCGCTCGAGATTTGTTATCGCCGGTCTTGTCGTCGCCATTGGATGGATGGTCGGTGGCATTTACGCCTCTTTGAGCGGATCGCTCGATCGGCAACTTCTGCACGTCTCGAGTCTGGGTCAGGTCGGGATCATTCTCTTCGTCTTTGCATTTGTCGGCGGACTGAGTCAGATGATGTTCCGAACGAAGCCACCTCGCACGACCATGGTGGTCGGTATCTTCGCGCAGGTGGTCGGGGTAATCTGCGTCGAGAGTGCGCTCTTTAGCGCGTCTGCGGTGCTCTTCCTCATCGCCACGGTGATCACTGGCGTCGGAAACGGCCTCTGCTTCATCGGGAGTCTCGCGCTTGTCCAGGAGATCGCGCCACCAGGCATGAAGGCAGAGCTCGTCGCGGCATACAACCTTGTCGCCTATTTCGCACTTTCGCTGCCCATCGTAGGTGTCGGATTCTTAGCTGACACCGTGGGACTCAAGTTGGCGACGCTGGCCTTCACGGTTGCCTTGATCGTGCTCGCCGCAGCCACCCTCACGGTGATGCCACGGACGCTGGGTCAGCGTAAGGGACCGGGATCGCTTCGAGAATCCACAATCGGGTAAACCAATCTGGTGTGGCCCAAAAGACATGTTGGTGATGGGTTTGACAGACCCGAGGAACTCACGCCCAATTTGGGAGCGATGTTCTTTCAACAACACGACCCCTCTCTCGCACTTAATCGGGGCAATAAGCGAAGACCCAAATGGGTTCGACCAAGGGACACATTGGGTCCGTTTCACCCAGCGACTCACTTGGGGAACCATCTTGTTGAAGGAACTGCATCTAGCCGCCTCAACTGCCTAGGAGTAAGCACTTCAACTTCTCGGCAGTAGATCCATCAAAGCGGCTCGCCAGACTTTGAGTCCAAACACGCCGGGATCGAGTCCCGAACTGAACAGCGTCAGATGACGTTGGCGCGCGCAATGTGAACACCACGACAATTGGGGTATGGCACTCGGAGTCCTGTTTGGTTCCATGAAGCTCGGCCCGCCGACGAACACTCCATTCGCGGCCGAAACAAATTGCGACTAATGACCCTAGCGGGGGCGGCCTGACTCACCGGACAATGGAGTTCTGGCGGAGTTCATCTCATAAGGAGGAAGAATGCGTCGAGCAAGCTGGTCCCCCCACATCAAATCAATGATCGTGGTGACGATCGCGGCTCTTGTCGTCGGAGGTCTCCTAGGTGCCCTGATTGCGGATCAATTTCTTGCTCAAACGGGAACAAATCAATCGGTTACGACGACACCCTTCCTCAGCGCGAATCCGACGGATGCGATCGCGCATTACCTCGCGGCGCGGGGGCATTCATACTCGGGAGATTGCTCGAAATCACAAGTCCCCAAAGACGTCGGCTCGTACTGTTCAGTTCTGCGAGCGAGCAACGATCTCACGCGGAACTATCTAGTCGGTCCTATGGCATCGGAGGGAGACATCTTTGTACTCGCTCACTCGTCAGGTGGATGGCAGGTTGTCTTTGTATCCCTAACAGGCGAACTGATCCCGTAGCCGTTCGATTTCTGCGACGCCAACAAGGCACGTGAGCGCGATATGATCACGGAGCCGATTGTGCACTACACGTCTCGCGGACACCCCAATTCTCGAATGTCGCGTTCTCAAGGTGGATATCTGCACTCGCTTCCCGGGGGTGCCCGACCATCCTCAACATGTCTGCCACGGGTAGAATCCGGGAGTCGTTTTCACGAATCTGTCCATCACAAATTGTGATTCGAGCTGAAGCGGGAGGTCACCATCAGAATCTGCTCCGACTCGCGAAACGCCGATCCAGAGACTCCATCATGTGCGCGGAATGTGACACGACTACGGAGACCGATGGTATGGGATCTCCGGCCAGTGGGGCCCTCGGCAGCGCGAAATACGGACGGCTGTTGGGTCCCCGGAGGCTGGCAGCAGAGTCCTCGGTCACCTCGACGCGCGACCTTGCGATGACGCACGGGCCCACGAAGACCGAACTCGGGTTACCCTCCCAAATCACGGCCTGCCTGTTCGACTTGGACGGCGTACTTACCGATACGGCCAAGATGCACGCATTGGCGTGGAAGGAGATGTTTGATTCCTTCCTCAAAGCCCGGGCAGCAACGAGCGGCGATGAGTTCATCGCATTCGACGAGAGGCTTGAATACGGCAGGTACGTAGACGGCAAGACGCGGCTCGAAGGTACCCGGTCCTTTCTCGCCTCGCGTCACATCATGCTTCCCGAAGGCTCCCCCGACGATGCACCGGGACTGGAGACAGTCAACGGGCTCGCGAACGCCAAGAACGAAATTGTGAACCAAAAGATCAGAGCGGAAAGGGTCATGGCATACGCTGGATCTGTCCGTTACGTAAAGGCAGTGCAGGCTGCAGGAATGAGGCGAGCAGTGGTCTCTTCGAGCGCGAACTGCAAGGAGGTGCTGGAGTCCGCGGGCATCGCCGAACTCTTTGAGGCGCGAATCGATGGCATCTTCTCGGCCGAACAGCATCTTGCTGGCAAACCAGCGCCGGACACGTTCCTCGCGGCCGCCCGACTGCTCGGCGCGACTCCAGAGCAGTCGGCAGTCTTCGAGGACGCCCTGGCCGGTGTCGAGGCCGGGCGCGCCGGAGGATTTGGTTTCGTCGTTGGCGTCGACCGTGTGGGACAGAGCACGGAACTTCTCGCCCGCGGTGCCGACGTTGTTGTCACCGACCTCACCGAACTTCTTGGACGATCATGATCAACCGGTCGGCCTACCCCATCGATCCATGGGCACTGTGCGAGACCAGTCTCGATCTCGGTGTCCTCGCGCAGAGCGAGACGCTCTTTGCACTGTCAAATGGTCACATCGGTCTTCGCGGAAATCTCGACGAAGGTGAACCATTCGGCCAGCCTGGCTCGTACCTGAACGGCGTCTACGAGGCTCGCCCACTTCCCTATGCAGAGGCGGGATTCGGCTATCCAGAAGATGGGCAGACGGTGATCAATGTCACCAATGCCAAGATCATGCGACTGCTCATCAATGATGAGCCATTTGACATCCGGTATGGAAAGGTGCGGAGCCACGTTCGATCACTCGATTTCCGCACCGGCATCCTCGACCGCAGTGTCGACTGGGTCTCGCCTGAGGGTCACGGCATTCGTGTTCATTCACAACGCATCGTCTCGTTTACGCAACGCTCCGTCGCGGCGATCGTCTATGAAGTGGAGCCAATAGAGTCGCCGCTCCGAGTGGTAGTGCAATCCGAACTCGTCACAAACGAGGTCCTTCCACCGAGAAGCCATGATCCGAGGGTGGCGGCAATACTCGTTTCGCCGCTTCAAGCAGAGTCGCATGCTTCATCCAATCTGAACGTGACGCTCGTGCATCGCACGAAGGCCAGCGGCCTGCGCGTTGCCGTCGCGATGGATCATGTCGCAGAGGCACCCTCCGCGCTCCAGATCAACACCGAGAGCTTCCCGGATCTCGGTCGTGTCACCTTCAGTGCCGCTCTCCAGCCAGGCGAACGACTCCGGATCACCAAATTCATCGCCTACGGATGGTCAGCCGAAAGGTCCGAGCCTGCCATGCGCGACCAGGTTGAGGCAGCACTCGCTGCCGCTCGCCAAACTGGATGGGACGGACTTCTCGCGGAGCAACGTGCTGTCCTCGACAAGTTCTGGCAGCGCGCCGATATTGAGGTCGATGGCGATCCCGAGATCCAACAGGCGGCGAGGTTCACGCTCTTTCACGTCTTCCAAGCGGGAGTCCGTGCCGAGGGTCGCGCGATTCCCGCGAAAGGACTCACCGGTCCCGGATATGACGGGCACGCATTCTGGGACACCGAGATCTTCATTCTTCACGCACTCACCTACACCGCTCCCGAAACCGTCGCGCATGCGCTGCGATGGAGATACGAGACGTTGCCGTTGGCCAAGGAGCGTGCGCACCAGCTCGGACTCAAAGGCGCGGTATTCCCCTGGCGCACGATTTCGGGCGCGGAATGTTCTGCATATTGGCCCGCGGGCACTGCCGCGTTTCATGTTGGTGCCGACATTGCGAATGCCGTAGTCCGCTATATCAGGGCGACAGGAGACGAGGACTTCGCGCGTGGCATCGGCCTTGAGCTGCTCGTCGAGACGGCAAGACTGTGGCGATCGCTCGGACACCACGACGCGCGCGGCAGGTTCTGCATCGATGGAGTCACAGGTCCGGACGAGTACTCCGCTATGGCAGACAACAACGTCTACACAAACCTCATGGCTCAGCACAATCTGCTCTCTGCAGCGGAGATCGCCGCGACGTACCCTGACGAATCGAAGCGACTCCATATTGATCAAGAGGAGATGGCCACCTGGCGCGACGCCGCGAAGGCCATGTATATCCCGTACGACAGTGCCCTCAAGATCCATCCCCAGGCAGATGATTTCACAAATCACGAGGTATGGGACTTTGAAGGAACCTCAGATGATCAGTACCCACTTCTTCTGCATTTTCCTTACTTCAACCTCTATCGCAAGCAGGTTGTGAAGCAGGCGGACCTCATTCTCGCGATGCACCTTCGGTCAGAATCGTTCATGCCAGAGGAGAAATTGCGTAATTTTGTCCACTACGAGGCCCTTACGGTTCGAGATTCATCACTATCTGCGAACACGCAAGCCGTCATTGCTGCCGAAGTAGGGTTCGTCGAGCTCGCCCATCAGTATCTCGCGGAGACCGCGCTCATGGATCTCGATGATCTGGATAACAACACCCGCGAGGGGCTCCATCTGGCCGCGTGTGCTGGCACATGGATCGCACTTACCGGGGGACTGGCAGGGATGCGCGAGCGCAACGGCACCCTAGGTTTTGCGCCCCGCATGCCTGAGGGCATCACCCGGCTCGCGTTCAACCTGACCATCTTGAATCGACAGCTCCACGTCGAGATCAAGTCGGATGAAACTTCGTATCGCCTCGTGAGCGGCGACGACCTCAAGATCTTCCATTACAACAAATCTGTGAGATTGACCTCAAAACACGTTGTCTCCCGGCCTACTGAGAAACTTGTCCCGACCGCTCACCCGACCCAGCCACGGGGTCGCGAGCCGCTTGTGCGTCGCCGAGCAAATTGATCGTAGAAACGCGTGTCGTCTCCGTGCGATTGCCGATGAAGACAAGCGAGTGCGAAGCGGAATAGATGCTGCTCATCATTGTCCGTCACGGTGAAACGGCGTGGACCATCTCACGCCGGTACACGAGCCGGACCGATATCGCGCTGACAGACCTTGGCCGCGATCAGAGCGCCGCCTTGGGGCGGCTTTTGAACGGGATACTTCAGGAGCGGACTCCCTTGGTCTACTCGAGCCCACTCAGACGTGCAGCCGAGACTATGGCCCTCGCGCTGCCGGATCATCAACACCGGATCGAACCTCTGTTATCCGAGTTCGACTATGGATCGTACGAGGGTCTGACGTTTGAGCAGATCAGCGCGGGGCGCCCCGAATGGAACCTCTGGCGCGATGGATGCGAAGATGGCGAGACGATCGATGAGGTCACATCGCGCGCGGACCGGTTTCTTGCCAAAGAGGTAGAGAACGCCCCCGCGCCGGTCGTGGTTTTCACCCACGGACACTTCTCACGGATACTGGCGGCGCGCGCAATCGGGCTCGCCGCAGACTCTGGCTCATTATTTGCGAGTTCTGTCGCCTCAGTCTCCGTTGTGCAAGAGCATCACAAGATTCGATGCATTGGACTCTGGAATGCCACTGCGGACCTGATGGATTCCCGCGCCGTCCCCCCCGAATTCCAATGAAATCCCCTCTCTTCTACTATTTCTCGGCGCAAGCTGGACCAGACGGTTCGCGAGGAGACCAGCCCTGTTCGTTGACGGGCACACAGATGCCTCGTTGTCGCTGATCAAGTCGCTTCCCTTTCGACACGAAATGTCTCCTCCTGTTTATCCCCTTCCTCCTTCTGATGAGTCCGGGCTCACTCGCACAGCTGTCAGTATGGACATTCAGGGATGTTTCGATTCGAGATCACCTGGACCTGCGAGCTTCGATACAGAGGGATCGGGACGTTTTGGGTACGCTGCATGCTGGAGAGAGAATCGAACGTCCGTCTGACCGCCAACATGAGAGGGGGACGTGATTTTTGATCTCGAGGAAGTTGTCGTCGCCGCGGATGTGGGCGGCACGAACATGCGTGTGGCGCTGATTCGCGGCGACGGGACGGTCCTCTCCCGACGCGAACAACCAACCCCACACAACGTCGGTGTTCCCGATGAGTTGACAGATCTCATCTCCTCGACTGCGCACCTTGTGCCGGCCGGCGAACGCAGCGCGTCGCGCGTCGTCGTCGGTTTGCCCGGTCCCATTGACTACCGCTCGGGAAAATTGATTTGGGCGCCACATCTTCCCGAATCATGGCCTGACCAGCTCTCTGAGAGTAGGCTCCGCGAAGAGATCGGCCTTCCTGTCCAACTGGCAAATGATGCGGACTTGGCAGCCCTTGGAGAGGCATATTTCGGTGCGGGACGCAAGTACCGCGATGTGGCCTACGTCACCATCTCAACAGGATATGGAGCGGGATTCGTCTTCGACGGTCAGCTCCTGCACGCTACGCGCTCACTCGGCGAGATCGGACACACGATCATCGATTGGATGGCATGGTCGGCGAACCTGCCCGCAACACTCGAGGATCTGGCCTCAGGTTCGGGGATGACGCGCATGGCTGTCGAGCGTGGTCTTGGCGCGCTGAGCGGTAAGGAGATCAATGAGCGCGCGCATCGAGAGGACCCTGAGGCCCTGCAGATTTGGGAACGCGCCGTTTCTGCTGCGGCAGCCGGAATCTTCAACGTTGCCAACGCATTCTCGCCCGAGGTCATTGTCATTGGTGGGGGCCTCGGGCTCCAGACTGATTTCTTCCTCGCGCTCGAGGAGACGTTTTTGCGTCGCGCCTCGAGTCAGATTCCACCGACTCCACTCGTACCGGCCGCGCTCGGAGACGACGCCGGTCTGATAGGCGCCACCAGATGGACAGCCTTGTCCGACACCGACAATCGATAAGACTTCTTCAAAGGACCGATGAAGAACACGTTGCGCGTCAATAACAAGCGCTTCAGCGCCGCGATCGCGGCAACTCACAGTTTCCCATCCAAAAGACAGCCAGTCGAGCGGCGTGTCGAATCCTCCACAGCGCCACGAGGGAATCCACGCGCTCCGCGGCCCTGAGGTGCCCGCGACTACGGCTGACAGCAATTTTGCCGCGGCATTGCAGGAAAATTCTCTCGCGTCTGACTGCGACTCCGGCGAACTTAAGATCGATGATCGGCGGCACACCACAGAACAGTCTGCAAAGCGTGATGGTGAGAGAGAAGTCCAGTTCACGGAGTGGCAGCTTCATCATAAAAGAGACGGGATGTACCCATGCCAGAGATCTCATTGCGACATCTTGCATCGTGGAAGGCGCTTCAGAGCCACTACGAAGAGATCGCCCCGTTACATCTGCGTGATCTCTTCGCGCAAGATCCTGACCGAGGTGAGCGCCTGACCGCGGAGGCGGCCGGGATCTATCTTGACTTTTCGAAACACCGCGTCACCGACAAGACCCTCCAATTGCTCTTCGATCTCGCCAGGGAGACCGATCTTGAAGAGCGAAGAGAGCAGATGTTCCAAGGCGCGCATATCAATGTCTCGGAGAACCGTGCCGATCTCGGTATTGCGCTGAGGATGCCGAAGGAATCCTCCTTGGTCGTTGACGGTGTTGATGTCGTCAGGGAAGTTCACCAGGTGTTGGACCAGATGACGGAGTTCTCAGACCGCGTCCGTTCTGGTACCTGGAGAGGGCACACCGGCCTTGCCATCAAAAATGTCGTGAACATCGGTATCGGTGGCTCGGATCTTGGCCCGGTGATGGCCTACGAGGCCCTGCGTTACTATGCGCGGCGCGATCTGAACTTCCGGTTCATCTCGAACGTCGACGCTACCGACCTCGTTGAAGCGCTGCGAGACCTTGACGCTGCCGAGACACTGTTCATCGTCTGCTCGAAGACCTTCGGAACCCTCGAGACGCTCACCAACGCCCACTCCGCGCGCGACTGGCTCGTTGGCCAACTCGGAAAGGACGCAGTGGCGAAGCACTTCGTCGCCGTTTCCACCGACGTTGCACGCGTCTGCGAGTTTGGTATCGACCGCGAGAACATGTTCGGATTCTGGGACTGGGTAGGTGGTCGATACTCCATGGACTCCGCGATCGGGTTATCCACGATGATCGCAATCGGACCAGAGCACTTCACCGAGATGCTTGCCGGTTTTCACGAAATGGACGTGCACTTTCGCACTGCTCCAATTGAGAAGAACCTCCCAGTCATCATGGGGTTACTTGGGCTGTGGTACCGAGACTTCTTTGCCTGTCAGACCGTCGGCGTCATGCCATATGACCAGTACTTGAGGCGACTTCCCGCATACCTGCAACAGCTGACGATGGAGTCAAACGGAAAGCGCGTCACCAACAACGGCAAACCGGTCGAATATGAGACAGGCGCGATCTACTGGGGAGAACCTGGCACAAACGGCCAGCACAGCTTCTACCAACTCATTCACCAGGGCACGACATTGATCCCACTTGACCTCATCGTCTTCGCCCGCGGACTCAATGTGCTCGGAGACCACCACGACATCTTGTCCTCGAACGTGTTTGCACAGGCCGAGGCACTCGCGTTTGGTACGACCGAAAATGAGGTGCGTGCAGAGGGAGTCGCTGAACAAACGATTCCGTTCCGCGTAATGGAGGGGAACCGCCCGACGAGCGTCATCATGGCCGAGATGCTCACCCCGCGTCTCCTCGGGTCACTCGTCGCGCTCTATGAGCATCTCGTGTTTGTTCAGGGTTCCGTCTGGGGAATCGACTCATTCGACCAGTGGGGTGTCGAGTATGGCAAGGTGCTTGCGGTGAAGATCATCCCCGAACTCACTGCTGACACCGATCCTGAGCTCTCGCACGATCTGTCGACGAACACCCTTATTCGGCGTTACCGGAGACTCAAAAGAGACGAGGCGGGTCATGGCAACTGAACAACCGATGCAGATGGCAATGGTGGGGCTCGGACGTATGGGAGCGAACATCGTTCGTCGACTGATGCGCGATGGACATCGCTGCGTTGTATATGACAAGAACAAGGAGGCATCAAGCGCACTTGAAGCCGACGGTGCGATCGCAGCCACGTCTCTTGAGGATCTCGCTGGCAGGTTCGAATCTCCCCGGGCCGTCTGGCTCATGCTGCCCGCGGCGATCACCCAGACAACCCTGGACCAGCTCGTCGCGTATCTGGAGCCCGGAGACGTTGTCATCGACGGGGGAAACTCCTTCTATCGCGACGACATCACCCGCGCGCACCAACTCGCCGAACACGGTCTCCACTTCGTTGATTGCGGCACCAGCGGCGGAATCTGGGGACTTGAGCGCGGCTACAGCCTGATGATCGGCGGAGAGGACGCGATCGTCCGTCGTCTCGACGCGATCTTCAAATCCATCGCGCCCGGTGCCGAAGGCGCTGAGGCAACGCAAGGGAGGACTCGAATGGATGGAACCGCTCCACAGGGTTACCTCCATTGCGGACCAAACGGAGCAGGACACTTCGTGAAGATGGTGCACAACGGAATCGAGTACGGAATGATGGCTGCGATTGCCGAGGGTCTCACCATCATCAAGCATGCGAATGCCGGCACACTGCCCCGGGTCGCTGATGCAGAGACGTCCCCGCTTCGCGATCCTGGGGCCTATGCCTACGACATCGATGTCGCCGAGGTCGCAGAGGTCTGGCGGCGCGGCTCGGTGATCAGCTCCTGGCTGATCGACCTTACCGCCGAAGCGCTCGCCCGATCTCCTGAACTCGCGGAGTTCAGCGGACGCGTGTCGGACTCGGGCGAAGGACGCTGGACTGTGCAAGCAGCCATAGATGAGTCGGTTCCGGCGCCCGTCATCAGCGCGGCGCTCTGGCAACGCTACGAGTCACGCGGGGAGGGAGAATTCACCGCCAAGATCCTCTCCGCAATGCGGTCAGGATTCGGAGGACACGAAGAGAAGAGCCGATGAGATGCACCACGACCTGCAGACGTTCGCCGATTCAGACTCTCTTGCCGAGAGCGCGGCCCAATTCATCTTGGATCGAGCACATCTTGCAGTCACGGGAACGGGACGGTTCACGATGGCGTTGAGCGGCGGCGACACGCCATGGAAAATGCTTGCTCAACTTGTCCTTCTCGACATGCCCTGGGAGAAGACCTGGATCTACCAGGTCGACGAGCGAATCGCACCACGAGGCGACAAAATGCGAAATCTGACACACCTCGAGCGCGCTCTCGGCAACGTCCGTCCGTGCGTCAGGGCCATGCCGGTGGATGATCTCGATCTTGCGAAAGCGACAAGAGACTATGCGCGCGAACTGCCGGAGCAGATCGATCTCATCCATCTCGGTCTCGGTCGTGACGGCCACACGGCCTCCCTCGTTCCCGATGATCCGGCACTCGAGGTCACCGACAGTCTGATCGCGATCACCGGCGTGTACCAGAATCTCCGGAGAATGACCTTCACCTTCCCGGCAATCGCCCGTGCAGACCAGATCCTCTGGCTTGTCACCGGCAGTGACAAGCGGAGTCCGCTATCGATGCTTGTGAATGGTGACACCTCCATTCCCGCTGGACGGGTGGAGGCTGCGCGTTCGCTCATCATGGCTGACCACGCCGCGATCTAACCAATGACGATCGAGAACGAGAAGCGGCTCGCCGCAGAAGCCGCCGCTGAACTCGTCAGAGATGGCATGCGACTGGGCCTCGGAACGGGATCGACCGTCGCCTATCTTCTCGCGGCGATCGCGCGTCGCCGGCCGCGCGTTACCTTAATTGCCTCCTCGCCACGGACCGAGACAGCCGCACGAGAGCTCGGCCTCGAGGTCCAATCCTTCGGGTCTCTCGACCGGCTCGATCTCTCGATCGATGGCGCAGACCAGATAACAGCCCAGGGATGGCTCAACAAGGGAGGGGGAGGTGCCCTCACCCGCGAAAAGATCCTGGCCGCTTCGTCTGAACGATTCATCATCATCGCCGATTCCTCCAAAATTGTCGACCGGCTCCGACCGCCGGTGCCGCTTGAACTTCTCTCGTTTGGAGTATTGGCAACGCTGCGTCGGATGCCGACCACAAAGATCCGGGACGTATCCGACGGAGCAAGAACTCCTGACGGAGGTGTCATCGCGGACTACTTCGGGGACTTCGCCGACCCCCGCGAGCTCTCCAATCAGCTGTCGACGACGCCGGGAATCATCGAACACGGGCTCTTTCCCCCGGAGCTCGTGCACGCGATCTATATCTGCTCAGGGCAGACCGTTACGAAGACAACGAGAAGAGAGCAAAAATGAGCCCCCATCACGACGGCAACGACGAATCGATTCCTGACAACCACATCTTCGTGCTTTTCGGAGCAACGGGAGACCTCGCGAGGCGAAAGGTCCTCCCCGGGCTCTTCCATCTGGCAGAGGCGGGACTTCTCCCCGCGAAATACCGAATCATCGGTTCTGCCCCAACCAGATTCGCGGTTACCACGGAGGAGTTCCGTCGCAGCACGAGAGAGGCGATCGAGAAATTCGGGACGACAAAACCCACCGATGCCACTTGGTCCTCCTTCGAGGCGACGCTCTCATTCGCCAGCGCGAATTCTGACGGATCGGGAGAGCTCATCGATGCAATTTCACACGCCGAACAAGAGATCGGAGCGGATACCCGACGGCTCTACCACCTCGCCATTCCGCCAAATGCCGTCATCGAGATTGTCCGGATGCTGGGATCGAGCGGCCTGAACCACAACGCGCGCGTCATCTGCGAGAAGCCATTCGGGACCGATCTCTCCTCCGCTCGATCCCTCAACGCGGTCATATCGGCCAACTTCGATGAATCACAGATCTTTCGGATCGACCATTTTCTCGGAAAGGAGTCTGTCGACAACATCCTCGCCTTTCGGTTCGCGAACGAACTCTTTGAACCGATCTGGAATCGACGCCATGTGAGCTACATCCAGATCGATGTGCCCGAGACACTATCGATCGAGGGACGCGCCGACTTCTTCGAGCACACCGGAACATTTCGAGACATGGTGGTTACCCACCTGTTCCAGGTACTCGGTTTTGTCGCAATGGACCAACCGTCGTCACTCACTGCGGGGCCGCTGCGCGACGAGGTCTGCCGGTTCTTCGCTTCGATCAAGACAATTGATCCCGACTTCGTCGTACGCGGCCAGTACGACGGCTATCGAGACGAACCCGGCGTCGACCCCAACTCACAGACAGAGACATTCATCGCACTCCGTGTCGAGGTCGCGAATGACCGATGGGAGGGCGTTCCGTTCTACCTCCGGACCGGAAAGTGCATGGCAGAGAGCCGACAGATCGTCACGATTGGCCTACACGAGCCGAATGCACACCTCTTCCCCGTGACAAACGATGCCCAGCACCGTCGAGGCAACATGATCGTCATCGACTTCGCCGATCCCGGCTCGATTCACACGAATTTTCTGGCAAAACTGCCCGGACCCTCGATGTTCCTCGGCCCCGCCGAGATGACGTTCGACTACAAGGATTCCTTCTGCGCCGCGAACAACCTTGAGGCCTACGAGCACCTGATCCGAGAGTGCATGCTGGGAAATCAGACACTCTTCACCAGATCAGATGGCATCGAACGTCTCTGGGAGATCGCGACACCGCTGCTGGACCATCCGAAACCGATCGAAATCTATTCAAAGGGCTCGTGGGGCCCAAAGTCAAGCGCATCCGTCGTGGCCCCGCACAAGTGGTACCTCCCTCACGGGTGACCCTCGGACTCGGAATGGGTCACCTTCCTCTGTGTTGCGCGGGATCGGGATCTGCCGACCAGTCATCAACAAATCCAGAACCCGCCCCAGTGCCGGACATCGTATGCAGGCACAGCGGTCGCCGGATGAGTCTTTCCCATCACCGACCCATCGCATTCCGCTTGTCGCTATGAATCTGCCGACGGCTCGTCAACGCGTGTACCGCGCGCTAGTACCAGGGAGTGTCCTGATCGAGTACCCAGTCCTGTGGGATGACCCCCCGACCTGCGGCGACTGCGGTGTAGTACTTCCACAGCTTCTGGGAGTGGTTCTTCCGATGAAATGTCGCGAGAAAAGAGGTCAACTCCTCCGTTGTCAGCGCCTCGACGGTACCGATCTGCGCCGCGAGCAGGAGCGACTGGGCATTTTCGACGAAATGGATCGAGTCCGCGAAGAGCGCGGGCACATCCTCGGCGACAAGGACCTCGCCATGGCCGCGAAGCAAGAGTGCGGCGTCGTCGCCGAGCGTCTTCGCAACCGAACGTCCCTGCTCGGGATTCTGGATCTGCGATGAGTCATAGTGAATGGGAATACCGTTCATCCATCTGCTTGCGTGATTCTTCACCGGAACGAGCGGCGTGCCCGGCACGATGCTGAATACCGTCGTTGGATCGTGGTGGAAATGGGCGACGGCATTCACGTCTGGTCGTGCCCGGTAGATCTCCGTATGGATGAACACCTCCCCGGGTGGCTGTCCAGAATCGCCGAGGTTACAGCCCTCGAGATCCACCGTCACGAGCCGGCCGGGTTCGACAGCGGAGCGCACGTCATAGACCCGCTGGATAAGCAGCGTCTCCGTCCCCGGAATGCGTGCGCTGATGTGCCCGCTGTAGTTCAGGATGTCTGCATCGACAAGCATGCGCGAACACACCGCGACCTCCTGGCGCAAGTTATCCAGCGACTGCTCCATTCACCGTTCTCCTTCATCGAGAATTCGCCTGAGACCTTCAAAGCTTCCCAGCAGCCTCTCGTCTCCCGGTTCCATGCGCAAATGCACGTGTCGGAGGTGGACGGCGATCAGGTCAGCGAGCGCGATTGTCAGCCCGCGTGCCCCGTTCCGCAGCAATGGCGCATTCGAAACACGGGCTCTGGTGCCGCTTCGCCCGTGCCGATGCGCGACCAAGTTCTGCCGCGATGGCCCGTGGTCAGGAGATGCAGGCCGGACCGAACGATACGCCCCACACGCGCGCGGAGCCACAGACCCGAAACGGACTGGTGTCGATGCTCGCGGTGATGCCGACGATGTGGCCCCAGCCTCCCCATCTCGCATAGAAGAAGCCCACGTCCCAGGTTCTTCCATAGACATCTCCAGATCCGTAACCCGATACCGAGACATAGGGAGACGAACTCTGGATCGTGAGCGACATGCGGTATGCGAGCGCGGCGTAGAACTGGGCGAATCCAACATCCAAAGTCCCGGTATCACGGTTGTAGGTGCCCGAGGCAGGACTGCTCGCCGTCGCGCTGAAGTTCCCGTTGGCGTCGATGTGTACCGAGACTCCGAAGGTGAATCCTGCCCGGTTGATCGACGCGGAGGCGTCGAGGGTCGCCGCCTTGGCGGCGCTGCACACGGGATTCGAGAACTCCGGTACGCGAATCGTGAAGAAGAAGACTGATACGGTCCGATAGGTCGTGGTGTAGGTCATCTGGCAGTTCGTGAAGACGACGCTTGCGGAGGTCGTGAGCACCTTGAGATCCAGGTTTGCATTGACACTCAGGTAGAAGCGGTCGGTACCGGTGACGGACAGCTGACCCGCGATGTTGAGTACCGAGCCGATGTGCGAGTTGATCGTGACGTTCAGCCCTGCATCCTGGGGATAGTTCGAGATGAAGAAGGTGCCGCTCCCGAGGCTGTATCCACCGAGCTTGAGATTCGCGCCACCGCTCAGTCGGAACAGCGGTGAGCCGTTGTTGGAACTGAAGGTTCCCGAGACATCCACCGTGGATCCGAGCGCGGCGAAGGAGCCGGATGCACTGACGGTAACGTTCGCACCCGTCTTGGCGATCGAGGCCCGGACGGATGTGCTGAAGCCGACGAGCGAGAGCGTGCCGCTTCCAGACAGGGAGAAGTCTCCGTTGCCGCTGAACGATCCCTTGACCTCGATCGCATTGCCGCTCGCGGAACCGAGGAGTTGGATCCGGGTACCGATCGCCCCCCATGTCGTTCCTCCGGCACGCCCGATGCTGACCGATCCGTTTGCCCGGAACCCCGCGAGGTTGATCGAGACATCATTTGCCGAGAAGAGGAAGTCGCCGGTTGTCGCAACAACCTGCGTGTTGTTGGGCCCGGTGATCTTCGTGCCCGATGGAGGCGGTCCGTAATAGAGCGTCCCAGTCAGGCTCGCGGTAAGCACATTGTTGATGTTGATATCGGTGGTCAATCGGAAACCGCTGCTGTTGATGACCGCCGTCGCCCGGGCGAACGTGAATCCACCAACCGAAACTGCCACATCGGCATTGATGACCAGCGGAATCGCTGGCCCATAGTCAAGGTTGAATATCCCCTTGAGGTTCACCCCATTTGCGCCACCAATGGTGATATTCGCATTGATCGCAGCCGTCACCTCGACGAGCTGACCATTGTCGACATTGAGTTTGAACGCGGCATCGACCGTTGATCCAAGGAGATCGATCGACCCCGAGGCGCCGAACTTCACCGATGGGTTGGCTCCGAGCACAGCGTGCATGTCAACAGTCGCCCTCTTGATGTTCAGCGACGAGCCAAGCACGAGATTGTCCAACGATCCATGGAGATCGATTGTCGAGGTGGCACCCGAACGCTGGAATCCACCCGTGACCTTTACCGTCGCTCCGAGGACGTGGATGCCACCGGAAAACGAGATCGCCAGATTCGTGGAGCTCACCGCGACGGCAATCGAGGTGTGATCGACCACGACTCCGGCCACCTGAAAATCGCCGACGTCAAGTTTCGCGTCCAACTTGAACGGACTCGTTGCGATGGTTGCCTTCACGGCAACCGATACCCCGAGAATTGCCCCGTCGAAGTTGATCGAGACGCCCGGATCGTAATGGAACTGTCCGACCGTGCAACCGCTCGGAGCGACCTCCAGCTGGAACTGCTTTGCCGTCAGCGCTCCCGATCCAATGCTCAGGACGTTCGCTCCGGAGTTCGACGGATCGTCGACCTGGATCCCGAAGCAGGGGTTGGCAAGGGAGATGTTGGCGACAAGCGTCGTCTTGACGTTCGACGGCATACCCAGGGGATCGCGGATCGCAGAGGGCAGGATCGCCGTCGCACCAAAGCCAATCGCCGGCGTGAGGGTTGCAATGTTGAGCTGGAACGAAAGTGCGAGGTCGGAGAGGGTCAGGCCGTCAACGCCGAAGGCATTCTGCCAGCCGCTCTTGCTCGACAACGTGAACGATCCGGCGATGGTCGTCGACGCCGCGAAATAGCTGACGGAGATACCGAGCTTGAGGGGATCTGCCGCCGTGACTCCCGGCGCGACCATCGCCGCAGTTCCTCCGAGAGCGATCGAGAAATCCGCGCCCTTGTGTTCGATATTGAAGAACACGCTGTCAAGTCGGATACTTGTCGCCGTGGTGCTGGAGCCGTAGAGGTACCAGTCCGGCGAGGCGCTGAGGGACATCTTCAGGGCAAACTCGCCAGAGGAGAGATTAAGCATCCCCGTTGCGCGACCCTTGGCGTCACTAGAGAGCTTGAAGAGCTGCTTGAACCAATCCGGAGCGGCGTAGGACCCGGAGATCTCGAATGCGTTTGCCGGGAGTGGAATCGACGTCTTGATCTTTGTGACCGGATCCACGACATTGAGCGAGGTCGCGAACGACGCCCATCCGATGACGGTGTCGGTGAGCGTTGTGCCGTTCCCTCCCGCGCCCGGCAGGCTGTAGCTGCCCAGATTTGCGGCAATGACCCAACCCTGGGGTGACCACGAGGCGATCACCGTCGGGAGCGAGCCGATCTTCGGAATCGTGACTGAACCCTGCACCGACACCGACAGACCCGCGGGATCCTGCGTCTCGATCAACGGCGTGGCGGTCCCGGTCGGGACCGCGAGTCCGCGGTTGATCTCGATCTTCGCCTGGTCTATCGATATCCCCGCGCCGAGCGACAGCGAACTCGTCAGTGACGCTTCGATGCTGAATGCCCCGGTCGGTAGTGCGAGCACCCCAGCGACGTGCGCCTGCGCCGTACCGAGGACGGGAAGGTTCAGCGAGGCATCTGCGCTGACCTTCAGGAACAGTGAGGCAGAGGTCGGACACGGTGCTCCGCTGTCGGGGCAGACGTTGCTCAGTGACAAGAGCATGTTCGAGAGCGTTATCCCCGCCTTGGGCGTCCAGCTGGCCTGTGGGTTCAGCACGAGGGAGAACTCGTAGACACCATTGACCGCGGAGATCGAACCGCTTGCGTCAGAGGGGGAGATCGTCAGGCCCGTGATCGGCGTCCATGTCGATGACCCGGTACCGGTCGCCTTCAGTGACCAGTTCTTGGGATCGCTGTAGCTCAGATCGACGGCAAATCCGAAGTTCGTGGATCCCGAGGTCAGCGAGACGAGGCCCGAACCGGAGAGTCCGAGCGACGTCGCAGTGGGGTTAATCGTCACCGACAGTGAATCGAGACTCAAACCATCGACGATCTTCAAAGGGCTCGCGAGACTGCCCTTGATGCTCACTGCGATCGGGGCTCCGACGGTCGTGCGTGCGATGGATCCGGAGAGATTGATCGCGCTTCCCTGCAGCTGCACAAAGTCAGTCGCCGAAGCTGCGACGGAGAACGTTCCGTCCGACGAGACCGTGCCCGAAAGGGTGGCCGTCGGGCGCGGGGAGTTCGGACTCGCATCACGCGCCGGACCGGTCGCGTCCGCAGAGAGACTGATGTTGAATGAACTGGCGCTCGCGACGAAATCGAGCTTGGTGCTGCTTGTCCATTGCGCGGGAAGCGGGATGAACGCGAATCCGCTGGCGACCACGGATCCCGAGACGGACAATCCATCCGTCGCGTTGTAACCAAACACAATCCCCGAGGTGCTGGGATCGGGAGCGAGAGAGAAGGTGGGGGCATGCCAGTCGCTTGGACCAGAGATCGTTCCCGCGGAGAACTGGACGCCATCGACCCCGATCGTTCCGGCTACGCCACTTGCCTCGATCAGCGAGCCGATCCTGAACGAAGAGTTCGAAAACGAGACCTTGGTGTCCGACGCGCAGCCGCTTCCGCTCAATGAGATGTTTGCCAGAGAGAGCTCGATCCCCGAGTAGCTCTTCGTGAAACTGGTCCCCGATGCCGCGTCACTGACCAGACTGCAAAACAGGGTCGGGAGACCGGTGGTCGCCCGCGGCGACGAAAGGACCCGTGACGAGCGGAGGCCCGCCGCGCTCGCTGATCGCGCAGATACAAGCGAGACCAGGCGGATCACCCGCGATCGCGGCGAGGGATCTGGAGTCAATGGCGCGTCAGTCGTTACGGAGCTGGTTGCCTTTGAGACAACGGTGATCCTGGCGTCCGGGTTCGGCAGCTGCACGCGCTCGGAGCTTGGTCCCGCGCTCCGTGGCTTTGGCGGATGTGGGCGCTCGATCGCGAAGCCCCGCGACGCCGGCGTCGGTGGAATCACGGAGATGCTCGCGAATGTGCTTGCGGAGCTGCTTCCGTCACTCACGGAGAGCTGGAAGACGAGCGAGGTCATCGACGTGACCGCGGGAGCGACAAAGACGACGTCGGCCGTCGTCGGGTGGATCGTTCCCGCAGGTTCATTCACCCAATCCACGGTCGGAGTTACGCCTTTGCACCTGTTGGGGAGTGCTGCGACGTCGGCGGGCGTCGTGCAGCGCTGAGTCCACCGATAACTCAAGCCGAGTCCATTGCCACCGCTACCGTCACCCTCGAGTGTCACATTCGTGCGCTTGATCGGCTGCGCAAGACTGGTCAATGGCACATCGTCAAAGACAACGGTGTCTGGAGCCTTGATCCGCGCGTGAATCGATCTGCGCACGATCACGGTCATTGCGTCCCTGTTCGCCACCCTTGACTTTGCGATCCCCGACGAGACGAGAACGGAGAGGGTGAACGATCGATTCGAGTCCGAGGACGGAACCGTGGCGCGCACACCAATCGGCGCCAGATGTTGTGATGCTCCGAGCGCGACGCTTGAGGAACACGCGATATTTGTCCGAACACGGTTGAGGCTCCCGCATCGCCACCCTCTTGCTCTGGCACTGGCTGCACCCGTGCCACGCGGCAGGGTGATCAATACGCCGACGCCTGCTGGAGTCCGCTGGTTGCCGCGGTTCACCACGAGAACGTTCCATCTTCCGGTCCCGCCTGCACTTGGAAGTTGCGCGGACGAGAGCGTGGCAACGAGATCGGCTGTCCTACGGACAACCGAGGCATACACCCCAGTCGAGGTGAGCGGAGGGGCATCGGCGCCAGCGAGTCGCGAGGTCACCGCCCAGTTGGCGACCTCGGTCGTTGGCCGGTTCGCACGCAGCCGGATGGTCGGCCCCTCGAGGACGGCGCTTACCGCGAGGCCGCTCGAAAGCTCGATGGTGCATGCGATACTCGGCGCTTGCGCGCGCGCAACCGAGCACTGTTCACCGCTCGGAGTCTTTATCGACACAATGACAACACCATCCGAAAGATGCTGACTCAACTCGACCGTCTTGCGCGGCGCGATCGCGGCACCACCGGCATTGGTGATGTCCAGTCGTTCGGTGATCGTCGAGCCGACCGGGAGCGATGCTGGAGCACCGTCGGTCACCGGGGCGAGCTTGGCGCCTCCCACCGCCTCCGACAACGAGACCGTCGGAAATCCAACGTTGTCTGTCAAGACGAAGAGGCGCACGACCGTCGGTGAGGGTGTGATGCCGGCGGTCGCATTCTCAGAATTTGCCTGGAGGTCGAGTACCGCGGCGCCTGGCTTTGCCGACGGCGACGCCTCGACGTTCAGCACCAGAAGCGATGATCCGCCGCGATCGATCTGGAGTTCGCCGACAGGAGAGCAACTGAACACACCGGTGAGGACCTTGCAGGTCCACGGGACCTCAGACCCCGCGGTCGCGCTGTCCGAGAGTAGCTGGGTGCCTGCACCTGCTCCCTTGAGGGTCATGCCCGGCGGAAGCGAACCACTTACGGCAATCACACCCTTGGTCGCCACCGCGCCGATGTTGGCGACCTTGACATCGATCGCGGTCGAGCCACCGGGAACGAGCTGATCGATGCCGCCCGCTGCGGCTGCCTCGAGCATCAGATCGGAGCCCTCGCTTGGAACCACGCCGACCTGGTTCTCGTAGCTCTGGCTGAGCCGGCCGAGCCCGGCTCCGGTGATGCCGATCTTCCAAGACATGAGTGATGGTGCCGATCCCGGAGCCAGATTGAGCTTTCCTATTGCTACGGGATCGGTCCGATACTCGAGAACAAGTGGTGAGGTCAATACCCCGACGCCAAGGGTGGATGCATCGTAGGTGCACGTCGGAGCGGTATTCGGAGAACCCGTGCAGGTCCATCCCGTACTCGAGGTCTTCCAGTCGCCGAGGATCGATTGTGGCAGCAGATTCGAAAGTTCCAAGGTCGACTGGCTCGCGGTCGCCTGGGCCGCACCGGAGCCGACATTCAAGATCTGGATCGACTCGGACGCCGTCTGTCCCGCACCGACGGTGGCCGAACCCGAGATCTCGGGAAAGAAGTTCGGTGCCGCCGGTCCCGTCATGATCAGCTCATTCGCGCTTGACGAGAGGTCGGTCGTGGAGTTGTTTCCCGGTGCGTCCAGGCTGACCGTGAGCGTCTTGAGAACACCGGCAGAGGTCGTCGGCAGGTCGTTTCGGACGTGCAGCACCACGAACGCGGTCAGAGCGGACCGGCCCGCGAAGGTGGCCGGGGTCACGGAACCGTCTGGCGCCGTGGAACCAAATTGACAGCTCACCGATTCCGATCCGGAGTGGCTCACGGGAGCCGCGCACTGCCACGAGGCTCCCGACTCGCCTGGCGGAGCACCGGGAACACCGGCGAGCGTCCCCCCCGAGAGATTGGTCACCGAGCCAAACGACATCCCGGAGGGAATCGCGAAGGTGATCGTCGTCGTCGAGCCCGCGGGAGTGGCTTCGCTGCCGGAGTTCGACACGGTCACGAAGTAACCGGCGTCGCCCCCGGGCACCGAGGCGGCAGCCGCGGCACGCAGATAGACGATCAGATCGCGACCCGGCAGCGCGGACGCGCCATCACCAAGTGACGTGATCGCCGACGGGATGCCGTTCGAGGTTGCCGCACGCTGGAGTTGAGAGGCTCCACCGGTACCGCCGTTGCTGCTCGCCCCTGCGGGAGGGATGAGGTACTGCAGGGATCCGGAGAGTAAGAGACCGGGAAAGACAACTCCGAACGCCATCGCACGAAGACGGCGCCTGCCCCCCATGCGCATGCCCTCTCCCCTCTGGCACCGTCACGCGATCACCACACCGAACTTCCCGGTGTGCCCACGCTGAAACAATTGGCAACACTCTAGGCCAGCGCCCTCTCGCAGAGCCAGAGGAAAGGTGCGCCGTTCAATCGCGTATCGGCGCCACAGAGATCGCGAAATATCCGACCTGCGACGAAGTCGCCAGAACGCGCCACAGACGAATATTTGGCAATCGCCAGAACCGCTACCGTCGAGAGCCACGAGGGTTTGACGGGCGAGGACCTTCCCTATCGAATAACGAGCACCAGGACACCGGGATCACGCGCAACCCAGTTGTCGCGTTCGGAGGCGCATTTTGACCCTCGCCGATCGAATGGACTTGTGCTAAACAGACCGCGTGCTCGCAAGCGATCTCACCATCGCCTTACTCATCCACCTGCAGGCATGGGAGATCCTGCTGCTCTCCGTTGGTGTCTGCATCGGCATCGGCGGTCTCTTACTCACCCGCCGGCTATTCCCCCACCTCTCCGCCGGCGAGAACAACGTGGTTGCAACGGTGATGGCGACGGCGGTGGCGACGATATTCGCGGTACTCGCCGGTTTTGTCGTGGTGACGTTGTACACAACATCGGAGAGCGCGACCCAGGCGACGCATCAGGAGACGGGCGCACTGCTCGACGTGTACCGCGAGAGCACGGCAATGTCGTTTGAACTCGCCACCACGATCCAGGCGGACGTGCTGAGCTACTCGAAACTGGTCGCCGCCGATGAGTTTCCGGCGATGGCGAGAGGGGGATCAAGTCGCCAGGCCGAAGACGCCGCGTCACAGATCTTCACTGACCTGGCGGCTTTCCAGCCAACAACCCAGGCACAGTCGGATCTGATGCAAGAGGCGCTCTCGCAATATGACACATTCCTTCAGGCGCGACGCACCCGACTCGCCCTTGCGGAGAGTTCGCTTCCCGGCATGCTCTGGCTCTCGATCATCGCCTCGGCAGGCTTGACGATTGCCTTCTCCTGGTTCTTCGGCCAAGACCGCCTCCGCGCCCAGCTCTTCATGACCGGGGGGGTTGCCGCACTCGTTGGCATCATGCTCTTCTTGATCGTTGTCTTGAACCATCCGTTTACCGGCGATTACAGCGTCTCTTCGCTTCCCTTTACCGAAATATTGAGAAGTGGTTGATGATCGGGCTCTGGAGACGCATCGCAACAGGCGCAGGTCTCATCGCGATTTCGCTGATCGCGACGTCTTGTGGGACAACGAACGTGGGGATCGCGCGCAGCGTGAACCCGGTGCCAAAGATCGGCGTGGTGCTCAGCCTCACCGGCGTCGATGCTCCTATAGGGATCGCCCAGCGAATGGCGATCGAACTCGCCCAACACCAGTTTGCCCACATCGCAGGGGCACGCTTTCAGCCGATCTTCATCGATGAGGCCAGCGGTCCCGCAGGCGTCGCGGACCTGCTCGCGAAGGGCGTCTCCGCGATCATCGGTCCGACACACTCCTCCTTTGCCACCGCGATCTACAGCGAGGTCGACATCGCCCAGACGCCGATGATCGGGATCTCGCTGAGTGTTCCCGGACTCACAGCCTTTCGTCCCTTGCTTTGGCGCGTGTCGATTGCGAGCGACCGGACCATCCCACCCGCAGTCACCGCGGCAGCTCGCGCGACGGGAGCAACGACCGCCTACATCGTCTACACCAGCAACAACCTCTTCACCGTTGCCGAGAACGAGATCTTTGCGTATTCACTCGCTCAGGACGCTGTCAACGTCATCGGCTCGTCGAGCTTCCTGAGCGGTCAGACCAACCTCTCAGCGATCATTGCCAACATCAAGGCCGCGGCACCCGGCCTCATCTGCGTTGCGGCCGAATCGACGGACGCGCCAAGGATTCTTCAACTGCTGAGAGCGAACGGATTGGACCAGGCGGTCGTCGGCGGCGATGGATTCAACTCCTCAGCCATCCTCGATCACCCTGGCCCTGCGGCAAACAACGTCTACGTAGGGGGCGCATGGGATTCGGTCGACCCCTCACCCATGAGTCGCGCGTTCGTCTCGGACTTTCGACGAGCCTATGGCTCGACCCCCGATTCGTTTGCCGCGCAGGCTTACGCCGGCATACAGGTCCTGCTCGATGCGATACGAATCGGGGGACCGACGCGCGCCGGTATCCAGACGGGACTTGGCAAGATCAACCGAGTCCCGACAGTCCTTGGACCTTTCAGCTTTGATATCAGTCGCGATGCGGTGTATGCCCCAGTGATCAACAAGATTGAGAACGGTCACTTCGTCCGAATCTCGAAATAGTCCGTCCGCGCCTCTCGCGCAGCAACCACGAATGAAGGACCAAATGACCCCGTGACGCACCACGCTATTGTCCGTGCGCGAGCGAACGCCCGAGAGCTCGCTATCTGGCAGTGATGTACTGCTCAAGCGCCTCGCGCTCGTGTTCGAGCTCATCAAGACGAGCCTTGACTATGTCTCCGATACTCACGATTCCCGCCAACGAACCATCGATCACAACCGGAATGTGCCGGATGCGATGGTCGGTCATCGTCGGCATCAGCGAATCAACAGAATCATCGGGCGAGCAGGTGAAGATGTCGTCCGACATGATCATCCGCACCGGCGAATCAAGAATCGCCGCGCCGAACTGGCTGATCGCCCGCACGACGTCGCGTTCGGAGACAATGCCGACGATCTTGCGTCCATCATCGGAGACGACAAGCGCCCCGATCGACCGGTTCGCAAGCACGCGCACCGCATCGATGATCGATGAGTTCGGTCGGACTGTCGCGACGAACGAGCCCTTGCGGTCCAAAAGTCGAGAGACCTTCATCCCCACCTCCTCCACGCTTGCGCACGTGCTGCGTTCGCGGTCCACATCTCGGTGCTACAGCGCACCAGCGCCAATCGTGCCCCCACAAGAGGGGGAAGTCAAAAGAAAATTCCCGCACAATTTCGCAACAATCGCGGTCGCGACGGAATCGGAACGACGGCCGGAATCGGGCACTTATTGCCGATCGCCTGACCCAATATCTCGATCAGATGACGGAGCATCCGCGCCGGGAGAGACTCCGAGCAACACGCGTGTCGCGGCGCGCCGTGATACCGGGAAGACCCGCCACCTCGTGTGAGTGCCGACTGCGCAGTTCGCGCGCCAGAGAGACCTCGTCGTGCATCGATCGAATCTTGCCTCGCCCGAAGCGCGGTGGCACCGAATGTGGGGCAAGCAACGTGCCGCCATGGACAATCGCGCGAGACCAGCCTTGCCTGGTTCGGGAGGATATCGTTTCGATAGCGACCTCGTCGTCGCGGTGGAGTCCCCGCCGTGTCGTCGGTTCACCGAACGCGCGAAATTCAACAGCGATGGAGCGCGCGAATGGCAACGGGAGGGGTAATGACCGAGAGAGTCTGGGACAGGTTCCTCACAGAACAGGACCGGCGCGCGCTCGCCAAGGCCCCAAAGGATCCCCGGGATCTTCGCGCATTTTGCCATCGACCCGCCCTTGTCCTCGTCGACTTCTTCCGCGGAGTCTTTGGGGAGCGACCCCAGGACCTCATCGAGGCGATGGATACCTGGCCAAATAGTTGTGGCCGCGTCGCGTGGGAGGCAATCCCCCCGACGCAGCGGCTGCTTGGAGCCTGTCGCAAAATTGGAATGCCGATCATCCATACAACCGGCCTGGTCAACGAAACGGTCGACGGCCAGCATGCTCGGCCCCGACCTCCCGGATCCGTGCCCGAGACCGAGCAACCGCAGTGGATCCCCGCCGAGGTTCGCTACGAGATCATGCCCGAGGTGGGACCAATCGAGGGCGAGACCGTGATCAACAAGATCAGCTCGAGCGCATTCTGGGGTACACCACTCATCGGCCACCTCATCAAGAACCAGGTGGATACTCTGATCATCTGCGGCGAGTCGACGAGCGGATGCGTGCGGGCGACGGTCGTCGATGCCGACCAGTACCAGTTCAACGTCATCGTGGTCGAAGACTGCACCTTCGACCGGCACGAGGCGACGCATGCGATGAACCTCTTTGACATGCACCGAAAGTTTGCCGAGGTGCGGTCGCTTGCCGACGTGCTCGAGTTCCTCGGCCAGTTCACCTATGCGCCACTGGCAGTCGCGAGGTAGGAACGTCCGAAATCTGCGACCGGTCTCGGGGCTTTCCGCGAGCGGCTCAACGCCAATCCAGAACGGCGCGCTGTCCCACGGTAGAATCGCGCTGGTTTGTTTCACTGTCACCATTCGACCTGTGACAAGACGGAGAAGTGGAGCGTGAGCGATGTCAAGACGCCGCAGTTTTACGAGCGAGCTCTACCGGGCCGCGAGAATGTCAAACAACATCCGTGCCGCGTCACGGGGACCGGCGGCGTTCGCGACACGTCAGGTGCGCCGCAAGGTCTATCGGGCAAGCGGCGGGTTCACGAGGTCAATTCTCAAATCATTCGGTCTCAGCAAATAGCCAGAGCAGCCCTATTGCATGAGGTCCGGAGAGGTCTCCATGCCTTGACGCCAAACTGACCGCGCGATGATCTTCGAAAGGTCTGCCCGTTCGCGATACTTGCTCGCGATATCACGTGCCTCCTCAAGCAGTCCCTCAGAGAGCGTGGTGGGATTCAGCCCAAGCGCGAGAAATCGCTCGCGGCTTACGTTGAGTTCATTCTCCGCCGCTTCGCGGCGAGGATTTGGGAGATTCGCAATCTCCGCTCCCGTGAGCTTCGAGACCAGCTCGGCGAGTTGGCGAACCTGGTACGTCTCCGTGACCTGATTGAAGACCGAGACCTTCTCGCCACTCTCCGGAGGATTGGCGAGAGCGATCTCAATACAACGGGCAGTGTCGCGAATATTGATGAACGCGCGCGTCTGACCCCCGGTGCCATGCACCGTCAGGGGGTGGCCGATCGCAGCCTGCATGAGGA
>DAIDIA010000135.1 GCA_027459565.1 Acidimicrobiaceae bacterium
GTTTTCCGGGATGGCGGCGAACGCGCTACCCGCCCGAAACCGGAGGCAGGAGCGCGACCTCGTCACCGGGAGCGAGCGGTCGCCTGCCCTCGCTTGGCTCGCCGTTCACCCAGACGCGCGAGCGCGCCAGGATCCGCGTGAAGTCCTCGCCATAGAGATGCGCCGCCAGCGAGAGCGCGTCGTCGACGGTCGAGGCATCGACGTCGAGGCTCGCGGTCTTGGTTACATCGCGCAAAGGGCCGAAGAAGCGCAGCCGCGCCACCTCAGCCACCGATCATCGACATCGACCGCTGTGGCCGCAAGAACCCGGGGTCATTGATGCCGTGACCGGGGAATTTCCCCCACACCGCCTGACGGAAAACGGTCTCGATCTGCGCATCGGTCGCGCCCGATCGCAGCAGGTCACGGATCGAGCTCTCGTCATTGCTGAACAGACAGTTGCGGATCGCGCCATCAGCGGTAAGTCGCAGCCGGTTGCACGTTCCACAGAACGGCTCGGTCACGCTGGAGATGAGCCCGATCTCACCTTTGCCATCGACGTAGCGGAACCGCTGCGCGGGAGCGGGGTCGATGACGTCCGACCGCACCGCCTCGAGGGGAAAGCGCGCATTGATCTGCTCGAAGATACGCGCCCCCGGGACGACCTCGCTCCGTTGCCAGTGACCCGGTGCGTCGAGCGGCATGAATTCGATGAATCGGACGATCCGGTTGGTCTCACGCCCGAAGGTCGCGAAATCGATCACCTCGTCATCGTTGACGCCGGCGATGAGCACGACGTTGACCTTGATCGGACCGAGTCCCGCTGCCTCTGCGGCGGACATAGCGTCGAGCACCTCGTCGAGCTCGCCGCGCCGGCGGATCGCGCGAAATCGATCGGCGCGAAGCGAGTCACAGCTGATGTTCACGCGACGAAGCCCGCCCTCCCGCAATGCCCTTGCGTGCTCGGCGAGCTTGGTGCCATTCGTCGTCATCGCGATGTCCTCGAAGCCAAGCGCTCCGAGCCTCGCAATGAAACCGACGACCCCGCGCCGAATGAGCGGCTCGCCACCGGTCAGCCGGACCGAGTTCACCCCCAGCCCTCTCGCAATCGACGCGACGCGATACAGCTCGTCGAAGCTGAGCAGCTCGCTTCGCTCCTGGAAGACCATGCCCTCCCCTGGCATGCAATAGACGCAGCGAAAGTTGCACCGGTCGGTGATCGAGAGGCGAAGGTCGTCGTGGATCCTGTTGTAGCTGTCGACCAGTGGACCCGATCGCGGCATCTGTGACGGGTCGACGCGATGCGCCTTCGGCTCTGGACGGCGGCGCAGTTCGACGCGCACCTCTCTTTGCGCGCGTCCATCCTGGACCGGATCGAACGCGACCTCTCGGACCTCGGCGACCGGATCGTTCACGAATGCTGACCCGGTGTCGGATGCGAGAGATCCCCGTCGACGAGGCTTCGGCGATTGATCTCCTCGACAAGCGCCGCCCGTTCGGCGACCGAGATACCGATCTCCTCGATCTCGTGGTCACATAGGCTCCAGTCACTGCCCTCTGACCAGGTCTCGCGCTTCCAGATCGGCACCGTCGTCTTGATGGTGTCGATCAGGAACCGCGCTGCGGCAAATGCCTCTGGGCGGTGCGGAGCCGAGGCAACGACGACGACCGACTCCTCTCCGAGCGCGATACTTCCGATCCGATGCAACAGCGCAAGGCGGCCTACCATCGGCCAGCGATCGCGAGCGGCGCTCGCGATCGCGACCAGCCGTGGTTCGACCTGCTCCTGGTACGCCTCGTACTCAAGCACCGAAACGCCGACCCGCCCCTCCGAGTGATCGCGCACGGTCCCCGCGAACGTCACCACCGCGCCGCACGAGGGAAGAATCGCCCAGCGCGCGGCGACCCCCTGGTCGAGCGGATCCTCGGTGAGCGCGACCCAGTCATCGGTATTCATCGGCCAGTCATCGGTAATCATCGGGAACTCCATGCGCGTAGCGTATCCGCCGGCGACGATCCGCCGGCCCACCCGACCTCTGGCGACCCCTCACGCACGGGTCGGCCGTCGGTCGCCTCAGGAACGCCGCGAGCGTCGACGGAAGATCTTGACGATCGCCAGGACGACCACGCCGACAACGGGGATCGCCTTCAGTACCGCCGGTCCGGCGAGCTTGCCGAGGTCGACGGGGGCATTGTCTTTCGGCGCGACCTGCCGGACACCCGACGCGGCACCAGGCCTCTCGGGCTCGGCCTTGGCAGATGAGGCTGCGGGCTCAGACGAAGGCGTCGCGGCAGCATCGGCCGCGGGCGCTTCGAATGAACTCACGACGTCGTTCTCGAGACGCTCGGCGAACTGGCCGAGCAACTTCGTGCTGATGTCCGCAAGCATGCCCCGACCGAACTGGGCGACCTTTCCGGTGATGTCGAGCTCGGTCACCACGTGGACCCTCGTCTTGTCACCCTCCTCGCTGAGCGACGCGGTCACCGTGGCGGTCGCGTTTCCCTGGCCGCGCGTGTCACGCCCGGTCGCGCGGAGAACGGCCCTGTGATTCGCCTCGTCGAGACTCACAAAGGTTGCGGTGCCCTTGTACTGACTCGTGATCGGTCCGACCTTGACCTTG
>DAIDIA010000136.1 GCA_027459565.1 Acidimicrobiaceae bacterium
CGGGGTCGCCACTTGGTCAGGCACTCAATGGCCACGAGGTCGGTGAGACCGTGGAATATCAGGCACCAAACGGCACACTCCGGGTCGAAATCGTCTCGGTGGAATAGAGGAAGAGCATGGGAAAGACCCTTTCGGAGAAGATCTGGGACCGCCACCTCGTGCGCGAGGGTGGGTCTGACGAGCAGGACCTTCTCTACATCGACCTGCATCTCGTCCACGAGGTCACCTCGCCGCAGGCCTTCGATGGCCTCCGGATGGCCGGCCGGACCGTTCGCCGGCCCGACCTGACGATCGCGACCGCCGACCACAACGTCCCCACGACCAATGAGCCGATCACCGACGAGATCTCACGTACGCAGCTCGAATACCTCGACCGCAACGGCGCCGAGTTCGGGATCACCGTCTATGGCCGGGGACACGAGAACCAGGGCATCGTCCATGTCATCGGCCCGGAGCTCGGCCTCACCCAGCCCGGGATGACGATCGTCTGCGGCGACAGCCACACCGCGACCCACGGCGCATTCGGCGCACTCGCCTTCGGGATCGGCACCAGCGAGGTCGAGCACGTCCTTGCCACCCAGACGCTCCCCCAGTCCCGGGCGAAGACCATGGCGGTCGAGGTCGAGGGCGACCTTCCGAGGGGTTCGACGGCGAAGGACCTCGTGCTCGCGATCATCGGCAGTCTCGGCACCGGCGGCGGCATCGGACACGTCATCGAATACCGCGGAGCGGCAATCCGCGCGCTCTCGATGGAGGGGCGCATGACGGTCTGCAACATGACGATCGAGGCGGGGGCACGCGCCGGGCTCATCGCTCCCGACGAGACGACATTCTCCTATCTGCGCGGGCGCGACCATGCCGCCAAGGGCGCGGCATTCGACGCGTGCGTCGAAGACTGGAAGACGCTGGTCACCGACGACGATGCCGTCTTTGACAAGGTGGTCACGATCGACGCCTCGAAGATCACCCCCCACGTCACCTGGGGCACCAATCCGAGCCAGGTCGTTCCGATCGATGGAGTCGTCCCCGATCCCGCCAGCTTCTCCGACCCCGCCGACCGCGAGGCGGCAGAGCGCGCGCTCGTCTACATGGGACTCAAGGCCGGCACGAAGATGCGCGACATCGCGGTTGAGACCGTGTTCATCGGTTCGTGCACAAACTCGCGCATCGAGGACCTGCGCGCGGCAGCAGAGGTGTTCGAGGGCCAGCATGTCGCGAAGGGAGTGCGCGTGCTGGTCGTCCCCGGATCGCACCGCGTCAAGGCCCAGGCCGAATCCGAGGGGCTCGATTTAGTCTTTCGCGCCGCTGGCGCCGAGTGGCGCGAGCCCGGCTGCTCGATGTGCCTTGCGATGAACCCGGACAAGCTGAGCGTCGGCGAACGTTCGGCATCGACCTCGAACCGGAACTTCGAGGGCCGCCAGGGACGCGGCGGAAGGACGCACCTCGTCTCGCCGGCCGTCGCCGCTGCGACCGCGGTGGCGGGTCATTTCGCGACACCGACGACATCCGTCGCATCGGGATCATAGGGAGAGGAGCAACGACCAATGGAGCCCGTTCGGATCTTCACCGGCACCGCAGTCCCACTCGACCGCTCAGATGTCGACACGGACCAGATCATCCCGAGTGACTGGCTCAAGCGCGTCGAGCGGACCGGCTTTGGCGCGGGCCTCTTCTCGGAGTGGCGCGACGACCGCGACTTCGTGCTCAACCAGCCCCAGTACGCGGGAGCGACGATCCTCATCGCCGGCCCCAACTTCGGCGTCGGCTCGTCTCGCGAGCACGCCGTCTGGGCGCTCGTCGACTACGGGTTCAAGGCCGTCATCAGCCCCCGCTTTGGCGACATCTTCCTCTCCAACTCGACGCGATCGGGTCTCGTGCCCGCCATCGTGCGCCCCGAGGACGCGAGGACCCTGATGGACGCGGTCATCGAGGATCCCTCGCTCGAGATCACCGTCGATGTCGAGCGCCGGGTCGTCGAGGCACCAAAGGCCGGGATTTCGGCTCCTTTTGTGATCAACGACGGCGCGCGGGCCCGGCTCCTGCAGGGCCTCGACGACATCGGCGTCACCCTCGCGCACGAGGACGCCATCGAGTCCTTCGAATCCCGGCGCTCCCCGCTCTATCCCTCCGTCTCGGTCTGATCCGGGTTCGACCGGGGCAGAAATTCGCCTGCGCTCCCAGAAGACACCGATGGAACCTGGTCTCGACCCCGCTCGCGCCTTGACGGAGAGGCAGGGGCGGGGCATGATTGAGACGATGATTCGGGGAATGTCTGACCAGGTCCTGCTGCTGACGTAACGGCGAGCTCACATCGAGCTTGCCGTAGCCTCCTGTGCCCTTTGGCCAGGGGGTTTTTTGTTTCCCGGATTCAAGCGACCGCATCGATGACCATCAGGACCCGACGACAACACAGCGAGAGGTGAACATGGCACCACCAAAGGTCATACCGCGAAAGATGCCCTACGAGCTCTACCGTCCCTACGAGCCGGTCGGGCTCGAGGACCGCACCTGGCCGGACAAGAGCATCGTCCGTGCGCCGCTGTGGTGCGCGGTGGATCTTCGCGACGGGAATCAGGCGCTGATCGACCCCATGGATCCGGTGCGCAAGCGCCGAATGTTCGACGCGCTCGTCGAGATGGGCTTCAAGGAGATCGAGGTCGGCTTCCCCTCGGCCTCCCAACCCGACTACGACTTCGTGCGCTCACTCATCGAGGAGGACCTCGTTCCCGAGGACGTCACCATCCAGGTGCTCGTCCAGAGCCGGCGCGACCTCATCGAACGGACCTACCAGAGCCTCGAGGGCGTGAACAACGCGATCGTGCACTTTTACAATTCGACCTCGGTTCTCCAGCGCCGGGTGGTCTTTGGCCTTGACAAGGAGGGCATCACCAAGATCGCGACCACGGCGGCGAAGATCTGCCGGGATCTCGAATCGAGCCTCTCGGGATCGAACATCCGCTACGAGTACAGCCCCGAGTCGTTCACCGGCACCGAGATCGAGTACTCGCTCGAGATCTGCGCCGCGGTGGCCGACGTCATCGGTCCGACCCCGGAGTGGCCGCTGATCTTGAATCTTCCGGCCACGGTCGAGATGTCGACGCCGAATCTCTACGCGGACCTCATCGAGTACTTCCACCGCAACATCGCGCGTCGCGAGGCGATCGTCTTGAGTCTGCACCCCCACAACGACCGCGGTACCGCGGTCGCAGCGGCAGAGCTCGGCGTGATGGCCGGCGCCGACCGGGTCGAGGGCTGCCTGTTCGGGAACGGCGAGCGCACCGGGAACGTCGACCTCGTCACGCTCGCGATGAACCTCTTCTCCCAGGGTGTCGATCCGCGCCTTGACATCACCGACATCGACCGGCTCCGCCGGGTCGCCGAGTACTGCAACCGCCTTCCGGTGCACCCACGCCATCCCTATGTCGGAGACCTCGTCTACACCGCGTTCTCCGGCTCGCACCAGGACGCGATCAAAAAGGGCATGGCCGCGCTCAAGCGCGACTACACGCTCTGGGAGGTGCCGTACCTTCCGATCGATCCCCACCACGTCGGGCGAAGCTACGAGGCGGTCATCCGGGTCAACTCCCAGTCGGGCAAGGGCGGCGTCGCGTACATCATGGAGGTCGAGCATGCGATGGTCCTGCCCCGGCGGCTGCAGATCGAGTTCTCCCAGGCGATCCAGCACGTCACCGAGGACATCGGCACCGAGATCTCCCCGATCGCGATGTACGAGGTGTTCTCGACCGAGTACCTCACCCCGGGTTCGATCGAGCTCATCGGCCACGAGACCCAGGTCAGTGGAGGCAAGGACAAGTGCACCGCGCAGCTGCTCGTCGACGGAGCGCACAAGACCATCTCCGGCGAGGGGAACGGACCGATCGCCGCATTCGTGGCGGGTCTGCGGGACGGGCTCGGGATCAAGATCGATGTGGTCGACTACTCCGAGCACGCGATCTCCCAGGGGGCGTCGGCAAAGGCGATCGCCTACGTCGAGACCACCGACGACGCGGGCCAGACGCGCTGGGGTGTCGGGATCGATCCGAGCATCCTCACCGCCTCGCTCCGGGCTGTCGTCTCCGCAATCAACGGTCGTCTGCGCCTCCACGGTGACGCCACCGCCACGGCGTAGGCGCACGCCACGCCATCTGGCGGAGGTCACACCGGTGCCCTCGCGCGTGGCCCCGGCGGTCGACGAACCGTTGCCGGACCGATGTTCGGAAATGGTGCCGCCGGGAAAATGGTGACAACATTGAAGCTCTAACTACCAAGCAGGGGGTACCGTCGGTGTCTGTAGATCTGACGTTCGAAAACAAGCGTATTGATGTCGATACCCACTTCTATCCACGCATCAATCGACGCGAGATCCGCGGACTCTTCCCCTCGGGACTGAGCGGCCAGGTGCTCGACATGTTCGACCGCGAGGCACAGCGCATCGCCGATCCGAACGCGATCCGGGCGCACATGCGCGGGAACGATCAGGAGTCCGAGGAGGGCGGCGACCCCCATCGTGACCCCGACGCGCGCGTCGCCTCGGTACGAGAGCTTGGATTCGACCTGCAGGTGCTCATCCCCGACGGTCCCTTCGGGAACCTGCACGGCGTCGGCCCCTACACCGTGTCCGCCCCGCTCGAGGTCCGACTCGCGATGTGCCAGATCTACAACAATGCCAATGGCGACGCCCAGGCCAAGCACCCCGATGCGTTCATTGGAACGATGATCGTTCCCTTTGACAACGTCGAGGTGGCGGCCAAGGAGGTGCGCCGGGGAGCAACCGAGCTCGGACTCAAGGTCGTCGTCCTGCCGTTCAACTGGATCGGCAAGAACTTCGATGAGTTCGCCCTCTACCCGCTCTGGCAGGAGATCAACGATCTCGGCGTGACCGTGTTCTGCCACGGGATCACCCAGGGCTGCAGTGGTCGCATCGGAGACCACCAGCCCCGCTACCCCGCCGCGTTCGCCGAGCGCATGCGCCGGCTCCACCTCGGCACCTACATGGGATTCGGAATGGAATACATCATGGCGACGGGCGCGCTGACGCTCGGTGGCGTCTTCGATGAGTTCCCGAACCTGCGCTTCGCATTCTTCGAGGCAGGCGCCTCGTGGCTCCCGTACGCGATGTACGCGAGCGACCGATCCTTCCTGATCGAACCGCAGTGCTCGCGATCCGAGCGACTCCCAAGCGAGCTGATCAAGGAGCGCTGCCTCACCGCGATCGAACCCATGGAGTCGATCTCCGAACTGATCAACATCGTCGGCAGCGAGAGCTTCTTCTTCGGCACCGACTTCCCGCATCCCGAGTTCCAGGTGTTCCACGCCGAGGGCAGGACGGTCGACACCTCCGAGCCCGGTGCTGCGGCGATCTTGCACCGCGCGGGACTCAGCGAATCGGACAAGACGAACATCCTCGGCGCCAACATCGCCCGCATGCTCTCGCGCTGAGAGACCCCGGAGCCTCCCTCCTCTCGCTCAGGAGCCTCGAGCGGTGGTGACATCGAATGCGTCGGCTCTGGCGTGTCTCGGGACCATCCGGGTGATGCGCGCGCGTCAACCTTGAGAAGGGGACGCGGACAGCCAATCAACACAATCGCGCGCTGGCGAGCCGCGGGGAAGAACGACGTGATGGTCGAAACGGGGCGACAGATCCATCGCCTCACCTGCCGTATCGACGTCGGGCGTCGCCCGAGTGCGTCGACACATTGCGGTGATGGCTCCTTCGTTCGTCCCCGAGGGCAGTATTTCCCTGTCAGACCGGCGGATAGGGCCGCCCCTTGCACTACGCGCGATGGTTCGGCGTCGACGTGAGACCGCGTCACCTTTCGCACCGGGTGTCGCCCAAAAAGTAGTTGCGCG
>DAIDIA010000137.1 GCA_027459565.1 Acidimicrobiaceae bacterium
GACCGTCTGGGGGGTCTGGGTTCCCCAGACAATCCCCTGATGGAGATCGGTGATGCGTAACGAGTCATTCTGCGCATAGAACTTGAACATCAGCTGGTCGAGTGTCTTGGTCATGTGATACACCGAGCCCGCATTCGCAGGATGCAAGATCTCGCGCTCGATGTCCCCGTCCGGGGTCGGAACCTTCACGGTGAGGTAGCCCTCGGGGATCGGAGCAGATCCAGACCAGCCATATCCGTACACGCCCATGGTCCCAAGGTGCACAACCGCGATATCGAGACCGGAATCGACAATCGCGGCAAGGAGGTTATGCGTACCCGTCACATTGTTGTCGACCGTGTACCGCTTGGTCTTCGAAGTCCGCATCGAATAGGGAGCGGCGCGCTGTTCGGCAAAGTGTACGACCGCGTCGGGACGGAGAGAGAGAAGCACACCTACGAATCGGTCGTATTCCTTGGCAAGGTCCAAATTGACGAAACGAATCTCGTTGCCCGAGACCTCCTTCCACGCCCGGATACGCTCGCCGATCGGCCGGATCGGCGTCAGCGACTCGACCTCGAGCTCGATGTCGATGTTTCGGCGACTGAGGTTGTCGAGGATCGTGACCTCATGTCCGACGTCCGAGAGATGAAGCGAGGTCGGCCAACCACAGAAGCCATCGCCGCCAAGCACCAGAACCTTCACAATTAATCTCCTCTAGGCGGCGCAAGATACCCGTGCTGGCCGACCAACTATTCGTCGGCCATCGTAGTTACGAACCGGATGCCCCATGGAGATATTGACAGACGAAGTTATTAGGCATCTGTGAAAACAATGGCAAACTCCCTGTTCCTCAGGCGTGAGGGGAGGTCTTGCCGCAACCGGTTGGAGCTGTTGTTCCCCCGGTGCCCAAGGAATGACCGGGTGCCCCGGCCCGACTTCTGGCGTTGGCCCATCGGAGCGCTGTCGAAGGCGCCGTTCAGCTCCCCTCGGGATGCCCTCAAGTCAGTCTGACGATCCCGGCTCGTATGATCGGCTGAACGGCGCGAGGTTTTCTGTGCGGTTGCCCCTCGCGATCCAATGTTCGACAAGGCAATGGGGAGGGTGCGATGCCATCGGTCCAAAGTGGAGAGTCGCGGATCCATTTCGAAGAGCTCGGGTCCGGCCATCCGATGTTATTGATCGCCCCGGGCGGGCTGAGCTCCTCGATTACGAAGTGGGCGAACGCAACGATCAATCCGCTTGAGGAATTCATCGGGGATTTTCATCTCGTCGCAATGGATCAGCGCAACGCCGGAGGCTCTCGCGCGCCGTTTCGCATCGATCAACCCTGGGACGCCTACCTCCGGGACCAGATCGCCGTCATGGATGCACTCGGTTTCGGGCGGTTCCACATCTTCGGATGCTGCATCGGCTGCTCCTTCGCTCTCAAGCTCGCGCACACGCACCCGGATCGGGTGAGCGCGGTCGTTCTCGAACAGCCAATGGGTCTCATTCCCGGGAATCAGCAGGGTTGGAGGGAGCGCTGCCACGACTGGGTGCGCGAGCTCACTGGCGACCGAACGGACCTCGACGAGGCCGTCGGGCATCGATTCGTCGAAACGATGTGGCGCGAGGACTTCATCGCGAGTCTGTCGCGCGCCGAGGTCGGAGCGATCCGGGTCCCGACCTGTGTTCTCCCTGGAGTAGATGAAATCCACCCCGGAACGATTGGTCTGGAGATCGCAGAGCTCATCCCCGACGCGACGGTGGTCTCGCCCTGGAAGGACACGCCCGAACATGCGCGAGACGCAACCGCGAGGATCCGCGAATTCCTGTTGTCAAACGTCTCCCGGGATCCGAATGAGGCTATGTCGTCCGAGCACCCTGCATGGCGACCGCCTCAATCTCGACAAGGAACTGCGGACGCGCCAGTCGATCGATGACGACAAGCGTGTTCGCAGGATACGGACCTGCTCCGAGAATCTCCGGAAAGATCTCTCCGCGCGTCTCGACAAAGGTCGGTACATGTTGTGCTCCGACGATATAGGTGGTGAACTTCACGACGTCACGAAAACTCATCCCGCCCGCCTCTAACACCACACCGATATTGGAAAATACCTGCCGGACCTGAGCGGCAAAATCCCCCTCTCCAACCGTGGAGCCATCGGAAGCTGCCGAGATCTGGCCGGCGATGTAAAGCGTCGACGATGGTTCTGTGATCTTGACTCCCGGAGAGAACATGCCACCTGAGGTACCGAGACCCTCGGGATGGAGGAAACGAACGGGCTCGGTCATGATCTCTCCTTCGATGCTACGGATACGGATAATACGGCGCGGTCACGAGACTTTCGTGCTGACGATCTGACCATTCTTGTCACTCAGAACGAGGTCGAGCAGGACGCTTGCGGGAACATCGGGCGAGAGCAGGTCACCGGCGAGATAGCGCTGCATGAAACGCTGGTGAAAGTCCTCGCCGACCACCGATGGATCCTGAGACCTGATGAATGTCTGCATCTCCGTATCGACGATTCCCGGACGAAGGGCGTTGACGGTGACTCCGCTTCCCGAGACCTCCGCCGCGAGGTTCAGTGTGTGCGCTTCGAGTCCGGACTTTGTCGTTACATAGGCGTTGTAAGCATCTTCGCGGTGGAGGTTACTCACCGCTCCTGTCGAGATGTTCACGATCCGTCCCCAGCCATTTGCGCGCATCGGACCGAGCAGCAGATGCGACAGACGCACCGGCGCGAGAAGATTGATGGCACAGGCGTATTCCCATGCGTCAATGTCAATTGTCGCAAACGCGCCGAGAGGGCCGACGACGGCGGCATTGTTGACCAAGATGTCGATCAGACCAAAGGCCTGTTCGGCGTCTCTGCAGATGGACTCCATCGCCGCCGCGTCCACGACGTCGGCAACTCCGGCGGTCGCTCGGCCCCCATCGGCGACAATGGTCTCGACAGTCGCCTCCACCTCATGCTGGCTCCGTGCGACAACCACCGTTGCCGCGCCGGCGCGTGCGAGTGTCCGCGCAATCGCCTGGCCTATTCCGCGGCCCCCACCGGTCACCAACGCCACATGCCCAGACAGATCTGGCATCGATCCTCCAATCTCATGGTCTCCCATGCATTAGATCAGGTTTCCCGCCGGCTACAAAATGGTGCGGGATTAGGATTTCCCCATGTCAAGCTTCCCGCTTTCCAGTGCGGACTACCAGAGTTCCTTTAAAGACGAGGCCGCCGCCTTCATCGCGGCGTATCGCCGTGCAGACGTTGACGAGATCGTGCCAAACTGCCCGCAATGGAACGTCGCGCAGCTCGGCGCACACATCGGTTCGATCTATCACCGCATCGCGGAACTCCTCCGTACCAACTCCATGGAACCCTTGGATCCAAAAGATTTCCCTGCTCCTGCAGATCCGCACGAGGTCCTCGCTTACTACGAGGAGGGGATGCACAGACTCTCGAACGAATTCGTCGACCTCGACCCGGCCGCCCCGATCTGGACCTTCGCAGGGATCTCTCCGGCACTGTTTTGGATGCGACGGATGACGCACGAGACCATGGTCCACGCATTTGACCTCGATGGAATCCATCCGCCCGTGCATGAACCCGACCCCCGGGTGATTGCGGACGGCATCGACGAGTTCTTCACCGCCCAACTCAGGCGAAGACTCGCCCGACAGGAGGTGAACGGACTGAACGGAAGGTTGGCGCTCGCAGCAACGGACAGCAAGGATCGCTGGGTGATCGGACTCTTCCCCGATCACCTTGAAATCCTCGTCGGCGATGCGACCGCCGATGCGGAGATCTCAGGGAGGGCCCATGACCTCCTCATGTTCCTCTGGGGACGCGGGTTCTCCTCTGCGCTCGACAGATCCGGGGACCTCGACCTCGTTGCGACCTACCACCGCGACGTACGGCTCTAGGGCAACGGCGCGTCGTTCGGCTAGGAAAACTCTGGCTTAACGCCTTCGGGAAGTGGCACACGGAACACCCGCAGCGATAGCGCGGTGTATTCGTAGAATCCGACAAGCACCACGAGGTCAACAAGGACAACATCACCGAGCGTCTCGGATGCTCGTCGATAGAGCTCGTCACCGAGATCGTGCTGAGCGACGAGCGAGGAAGCGACCTCACGCACGAGTCGCTCGCGCGGCACGAGACTCTCGATGTCCCGTCCATCTCGCAACGCCAGAATCTCCTCATGGCTCAATCCCGCGACCTCTCCGATTGCACGATGAGCGTAGAACTCGAACTCGCTTCGGTGATGTCTTGCCACCTCCAAGATGGCGATCTCGCGGGTGCGATCGTCAAGCTGCGTCCGGTAGCGCACAGCAGCGCCAAGCTGCTGGGCGGCCTCGCCGAGTTGGGGATCAAACAACATTGCGTTGAATGGGCCGTGCATCCTCCCGGCTTCGTCCGTCATCGGAGTTGAGCGCGGCGTGTTTGATCTGGGTCCGCCGAGAATGCGTTCGTACAGCTCGCGCTGAGCCGCATCGAGATCGTCCATTCCAAGCCATCTCAGTCGCCCGTGGAGCACCGCGTTCCTCCCTCTGGTTCTGTGGCCAGCGAATCCGCGGCCGTTGCGATCCTGTGGCCGAGCGTCAGGCGCCTCATGCTGAAAGGTCGCCAAGACGCACGAACAACGATTGAAGCAAGAGCGTCTCATTGGGATTTCGCGAGAGAAACTTCGCGGCCTCGTCAATTGCACAACACGCGTCTTCGAGGGCAGCCATGCGTCGGGGCGGCACCAGCGGGGCGGCGAGCTGGGAGAGATAGACGCCCGCGAGCGTCGCAAGACCGGACCTCAGTTCGTCAGTTCGGACACGACGCTGCTCTCGCTTGTGGCGCTCTTCGATTGCCTTGAGACCAAAGACGCGGCGGTCGCCAGAGGACTTTGCGACCGCTTCGTGCTCAAGGAGCTCCTCCTGCTGACGAGCTCGGACCAAGACAACAATCTCTTCGACATCGGTGAGCAACTCTGCGACCGTTGTGGCAACCGAGGCACCCGTGCCGTCAAGCCTGTGCGGCACCGCGCGCCAGTGATCCTGGCGCTCGCGAAAACCCAGATCCCCGACCAAAAGCCGCGCGCGGTCGATGTTTCCAAATGACGCGGCCGCGACTGAGGTCGCGAGCGAACGTTCATACCCCTCTCCAACAAGTGCCTCGGTGATCGTCTCGACACCAATCGAATGAAACGGAACCGTCACGCACCGGCTTGCGATCGTGACAAGCGACGCGGGCAGGCTATCTGCGACGACAATGAACACCGTCGTCGGTGGAGGCTCCTCGATCGTCTTGAGCAGTGCGGGAGCTGCGCCCGAGACGAGATGGAAGTCCGTGAGAATCAATACTTGCCGCGACGATGCGTTCGGTGACCTTTGCGCGACGAACGCGATCTCTCGTGCCTCATCAACGGAGATCGCTGCGCCCTGGCGTTCGAAGACCGTGATGTCGGGGTGAATACCGAGCGATGCGTCACGACAGGATGCACAGTTTCCGCACCCGCCGAATGGGCAGACGAGGGCCGCAGCAAAAGCCTTCGCCGAGGCAAGCTTTCCCGTTCCCGCAGGACCGACAAAGAGGTAGGCATGAACACCTCTCGCGATCGATGACTGAAGGATCTCCCGCGCAAAATGTTGACCCACCATTCCACTGAGCACCGGTGCAACGACCGCAGGGTTCGCCTGTTCCATCAGCGCGAAAACACCTCTGGGCCAAATCGATCGGCGATCAGTTTGCGGATAGACGCCGCCACCTCATCGACGGGCCGCGATCCGTCAACAATCTCCCACCGATCCGGGTCCGCTTTCGCAATTGCGCGAAACCCTTCGAACACCCTCGTGTGGAACTTTTCGCCCGCGGCCTCAATTCGGTCAGGGACCACCCCCCTGCGATCGAGCGAGAGTTCAAAGGGCAGATCGAGAAGAACGGTGAGATCGGCCTGAAGCCCGTGCGTTGCGATCTCACTCGCGACGATGACATCTTCGATTGGCAGTCCCCGCCCGTACCCCTGATAGGCGATCGTCGAGCCAGAAAAACGGTCGCATACAACGTTC
>DAIDIA010000138.1 GCA_027459565.1 Acidimicrobiaceae bacterium
CGGACCCTGCAAGAGCCTCGGGCCGATCCTCGAGAGGGTCATCGACGAGACCGAGGACGTGGTGCTGTGCAAGGTGAACGTCGACGAGAACCCGAAGATCTCCGAGGCCTTCCAGGTGCAGTCGATTCCCGCGGTCTACGCGCTCAAAGGCCGGGCCGTCGTGGACGGTTTCATGGGTGCGATCCCCGAGGACCAGATCCGCGAGTTCGCCAACCGTCTCGCGCGCACACCGAGCGAGGCCGACCTGCTCGTTGAGGCGGGTGACGAGGATTCCCTTCGCCGGGCCCTCGACCTCGAGCCCGATCACCTCGAGGGCGTGACGCGCCTCGCGCAAATCCTGATCGACTCCGAGCGCGCCGAGGAGGCACTTGCGCTGCTCGAGCGGGTCCCCGAGACCCAGGAGACGCGTCACCTCGCCGCCAGAGCGCGCCTCGCGGGCGCGCACGAGATCGATCTGCTTGGTGACACCGCTGCGGTCGACGCGCGCCTCACCGAACTTCTCGAGATCGCGAGAGACGACGAGGAGGCGCGCCGCGAGTTCCTCGATCTCCTCGAGGCCATGGATGGCACCGACGAGCGCAAGAGTCGCTTTCGAAAAGCGCTGACCTCTCGCCTCTTCTGATGACAGCCACTCCCGGCGAGGAGCGCTCTCCTTGGACCATCGACCTCGGGGCACGCCGCTACGACGTCTCCTCCCAGGCCCTCGTGATGGGCATCGTCAATCGGACCCCCGACTCGTTCTTCGACCAGGGCGCGACCTTCGAACTCGAGAAGTCGATCCGCCGCGCGGCGATGCTGGTCGAAGACGGGGCCGACATCATCGACGTGGGCGGCGTCCGCGCCGGAGTCGGACCCGAGGTCTCGATCGACGAGGAGATCGACCGCGTAGTGCCCGTGATCGCAGCCATCACCGAGCGATTTGACGTCGCGGTCTCGGTTGACACCTGGCAGTCCGCGGTCGCCGACGCGGCGTTTTCGGCGGGAGCGGTATGTGGAAATGACATCAGCGGGTTCGCCGATCCGGACTACCTCGATGTCGCGGCACGACACGGCGCGAGCGTCATCGCGACCCATATCCGGCTGCGCCCGAGGGTCGACGACCCGAACCCCATCTATCCCGACAACGACGTGGTGCGCGCCTGCGAGGTGTTCCTCGAGGAGCGCCTGGCGCGCGCCCTCGCGGCGGGCCTGGGACCGAGCCAGGTGATCTTCGATGCCGGACTCGATCTCGGAAAGACGACGCCGCAGTCGCTGGAGCTTCTCCGAGCGTCGCGACGGCTCGTCGAGCTCGGCCAGCCACTGCTGCTCTCCGCCTCGAACAAGGGCTTCCTCGGAGAGCTCTTGAACCTTGAGGTCGACCAGCGCCGGGATGCGACGCTCGGCGCCGTCTCGTTCGGGATCGCGATGGGATGTCGGGTACTGCGGGTGCACGATGTCAAGGGCACAAAACGGGTCGTCCGCACGCTTTCGGCAATACTTCAACCATGAGCACGGGACCGGTGGCTGACCGCGCGCACCGTGCGTACCTTGTCACCGGCGAGGACCCCGGACTCGTCAGCCAGGAGCTCTCCGCGCTGTTGAACGAGCTCACGGAGATGACCGAGTTCACCGGGGCGATCGTCGAGGAGTACGCGCAGGCCTCGAGGGACGAGCCGGTGCCGATCGGCGCGATCCTCGATGCCTGCCGGACACCGCCGTTTCTCACCGACCGCCGCCTCATCGTCGTCCGAGATGGTGCGAGTCTCGACGCGCAGCAGACGAAGGAGGTCATCGCGTACCTGAAAGAGCCCCTCGAATCCACCGTTCTCGTCTTCGTTGTCGGTGGCCGGTCCGCGTCGTCGACACTTCGTAAGGCGTTCGAGGGTGTCGGACGCGTGATCGACGCGCAGCCGGCCTCCAACGCCAGATCGCGCGAGCAGTGGTTCGCCGAACACCTCGCCAAGGCTCCGGTGCGACTCGACGGTGCGGCGACCGAGCTCATCAAGAGTCATCTCGGCGAGGACATCGCACGGCTCGAGGGGATACTCGGTTCGCTGTGCGCCACCTACGGACCGGGTTCGATGATCCGACGCGCCGACCTCGAACCGTTCCTCGGGAGCGAGGGATCCGTTGCGCCGTGGGATCTGACCGATGCGATCGATGCCGGGGACATCAGCAAGGCGCTCCATACCCTCACCCGCATGCTCGATGCGAAAGAGCGCCACCCACTCCAGATCATGGCCACGCTCCATCGCCATATCGGAGCGATGCTTCGACTCGACGGAGAGGACGCCTTCGGACCCGCCGAGGCCGCAAGCGCGACGGGAATGAGTCCATACCCGGCCGGCAAGGCGCTGCAGCAGGCGCGAAGGCTCGGCCACGAGGGCGTCGCGAGATCACTCATCCTTCTCGCCGAGGCAGATCTCGACCTCAGGGGCCGGGTCGCCTGGCCGGACGAACTCGTGATGGAGGTTCTCGTCGCGAGGCTCGCACAGATCGCGCGCCAGAGTCAGGGATCGCGGAGCGCGCCGGGTTCGCTCCGTCGTTCCGCCGGCAGCCGTGGCCGGTAGCGCGTGACGATGAACGCGCATCATCGCGGTCCACATCCGCTCGGCCACGCACTTCTCGAGATTGCGACCGACGTTGCCCATGTCGCCGGCGCGCACGCGCTCGCACGCATCGGGGAGAAGGGGGCGAGACGTTCGCTGCGAGCGGACGCGCAGCCCAAGAGCTCGGCCACCGACCTTGTCAGCGCGGTGGACCGCGAGACAGAACAGATCATCGTGGCGCGGCTCGCAGACGCGCGACCCGGCGATGGAGTCCTCGGCGAGGACATCGCACGGCTCGAGGGGATACTCGGT
>DAIDIA010000139.1 GCA_027459565.1 Acidimicrobiaceae bacterium
CGGCGCGACAGTCGGTCTTTGTTCGGAGGAGCACATCATGGTCGAGCGCTACCAGGTCATTATCGTCGGCGGAGGACCCGTCGGCGTCGCCCTCGCGGTGGAGCTCGCGCAGCGCAACATCTCGTGCGCGGTTATCGAACGCCACCTCGAGGTCGGGAGGATTCCCAAGGGTCAGAACCTCACCCAGCGGACCCTCGAGCATTTCTACTTCTGGAACTGCGTCGATGAGCTCCGGGCGGCACGGCTCCTTCCCCCGGACTATCCGATCGGTGGACTGACCGCGTATGGAAGCCTCGCCGGCGAGTACTGGTACGTACCTCCGGGGCTTGAGCAGGTCCAGTCGTTCCACTTCCAAGACAACGAGCGACTCCCGCAGTACCTGACAGAGCAGGTGCTGCGTGAGCGGCTCACGAAGCTCGAGAGCGCGACGACGATGTTCGGTTGGACGGCCAAGACCATCGAGCAGGACGATGTCGAGGTGCGTGTCACCATCGCCGGGGAGGAGTGGCCCTATGAGGAGATGGAGATCGCGGGCGACTACCTCGTTGGCTGCGACGGTGCGCGTTCGCTCGTGCGCTCGAAGCTCGGCATCGTGCGCGAGGGGCCCGATTTCGGTGAGCGGATGGCGCTGCTTGTCTTTCGTTCACGCGAGCTCCACGAGGGGCTCAAGCGCTTCCCCGAACGCACGACCTATCGCGTCTTGCGCCCCGAGCTCCACGGGGTGTGGCAGTTCTTTGGAAGAGTCGATGTCGGAGAGACCTGGTTCTTCCACGGTCCGGTGCCGCCGACGACGACGGCCAAGGACACCGAGTATCTCCGCGAGATGCTCGACGAGGCGGCGGGATTCCCCGTGAATGCCGAGTTCGAGCACATCGGGTTCTGGGACCTGCGCGTCGAGGTTGCGACCACCTATCGCAATGGCCGCGGTTTCATCGCTGGCGATGCCGCGCACAGCCATCCTCCCTATGGGGGATTTGGATTGAACACGGGACTCGAGGACGTCACGAACCTCGGCTGGAAGCTCGCGGGGCGACTGCAGGGCTGGGGAGGAGACGCACTGCTCGATTCGTACTCCGAGGAGCGACAGCCGGTGTTCAAAGAGACCGGGGAGCGCGTCATCGCCGGTGGCATCGTCAAAGACCGCGAATTCCTCGAGACCTACAGTCCCGAGCGGGACCTCGCGGCGTTCCTCGAGCAGTGGAGCCACCGGACATCGGGCGACTCGGCCGGCCCGACCTATGAGCCGAACTACGCGGGCTCGACGTTGGTGTTCGGGCCGCCGGGCGCGACGAACGGCGTGACCGGTCGATACACCTTCGTGGCACAGGCGGGCCACCACCTTGCGCCGGTGGTGCTCTCGAGTGGTCTGAACGTCTACGAGGAGCTCGGTGGTGTCTACACCCTCCTCGCGTTCGGCGCTGACGAGGATATGGTCCGCGTCTTCGAGGCCGCAGCGGAGCGCCGCAATCTCGCCCTCAAGGTCGTGACGGACTCCTATGAGGACCAGCGGGCACAACTCGGCTCGCGACTCGTTCTCGTCCGTCCCGACCAGTTCGTCTGCTGGGCAGGCGATGCGCTCACCGACGAGCCGGACGCGATCTTCGCCCGCGTGACCGGCTCGGACTGAGCGCTCGAAGGCATCCGCCATGGTCCTGCGCTCACAACCTGCGAGGCGGTGACCGTCGGCGCTCTTGGCAATAGAGTGGTCGTTCGCGCGAGCAGGTGCGGGCCGAGGCGCTGCTCGTCCGCTGGCAGAGAGGAGCGGGAACGATGAAGACGATGACCTGCCGACAACTTGGGGGCCCCTGTGACCATGCGCACCGTGGCGAGGACGCCGACGCGGTGATCAAGCTCCAGGACGCCCATCTGAACGAGATGGTCTCCGGGGGTGACGCGGCGCACGAGGATGCATTGCGCGCGATGAAGGATCGCTGGAAGCACCCGATCTCGGGGATGGGATGGTACCGGCAGGTCAAGCGTGATTTCGCCGCGCTCGCCGAAGACGGGTCCGTGACGACCTGATCGGCGATTCACCTCCGAGCGTCGTGCGCGCGCCCCACAGTCCGGGGTCGAGTGGGTCTTCGTCGCACCTCTTCGGGCGCTCGGGGAAAGTCAGGTCTTTTTCCTCTACTGCGCGCCGGTGGCGATTTCTAGGGTGATCAGTGGTGCGGAGAGCCTGCACGGGTGGCCGGAGGTCCGGTCGCCCGGTTTGGAGTGCAGCACGAGGAGAGGTGGCCACGATGGACCAGGGTCTTGATACGCAGACCGGCGCTGTGGGAGTTGTCGGGGATCGGAACGGGGGACCGGTGGGTCCCGCGAGTTCGGATCCGCCGTCGCACGGTCGGCTCCCCTCATGGATGAAGACCTCGCGCGCCGCGCTCGCGTTCGGTCTCGCGCTGATCCTCATCGGCGGTCTCGTCGCCAACACGGCACAGACCAACGGCGGCAACATCCGCATCAGCAATGTCGCATTCCCGACCTCGACCGGTTCGATGATGACGGGCCTCCTGTATGTCCCGGTGACGGCCACGGTCAAGACCCCGGCCTGCGGGGTCGTCGCGATCGAGGGATACATCAACTCGGTCGACACGATGGACGGCTTCTCGATCGAGATGGCCCGTCGCGGCTGCGTCGTCTTGGACGCGAACCAGACCGGGCAGGGAACCTCCGCGCCCCCCGCATTCCTCGATGGCTATGGGGGTCCGGATGCGCTGAACTACCTCGCGAACCTCCCGATCGTGAAGAAGGGCGACATCGGACTGATCGGCCACTCGATGGGCGGATGGGCCTCGATCATCGCGGCGGCCACCTACCCCAAGGACTACCGCTCCCTCGTGCTCGTCAGTTCGTCGACGAGCACGCCGGGACTCGAGCCGATTCCCGGTACCGCGACCTTCCCGCGCAACGTCGCCGTGGTCGAGGCGAGTGGCTCGGAGTTCGCCTCGTTGATGTGGGCCGTCCCGAAGGGAACGATGTTCCCGGAGTCCGCGCGGATGCAGGCGCTGTTCGGGATCAAGTCGACGATCGAGGTCGGACATGTCTACGGCTCCGTCGCGCAGGGTACGGCGCGCGTGCTCTACCTTGAGTCAGACATCCACCCGGGACTCACCTTCGATCCCTCGGCGATCCAGCACTCGGTAGCGTGGATGCAGTCCACGCTCGACGGTGTCGGGCCGCTCGCCCCCTCGAACCAGATCTGGCTCTGGGACGAGATCGGCACCTTCCTCGGCCTCCTCGGTGTCATCCTCCTGCTCTTCGGAGCCGGTGGGGAGCTCCTCAAGACGAGGTTCTTCGCCTCCGTTGCGCGCCGGCGCCCGCAGAACCGCTCGATGCGCGGACTTCCGTGGTGGATCGGGGCGCTGATCCTCGTGCTCGTGGGGCCCCTCACCTTCTTCCGCTTCCAGGAATACGGGCAGAACCAGTTCCCCGCGGGCTCCATCTTTCCCGAGTCCATCACCTCCGGCGTGATGACGTGGGCCGTCGGCGGTGCGCTGATCGCGGCGGTCCTGTTCCTGATCTGGCACCTCACGTCGCGCGCGCCTGCCCGGGAGGCATTCGCCTCCTACGGACTCGCCGAGACCGAGGGTGGGCCCGTCGACTGGCCGAACATCTGGCGGTCGTTCCTGCTCGCACTCTCCTCGGTTGTGGTGGTGTACCTCGGAGTGTTCTTCTTCGAGTGGGCCTGGACCTCGGACGTGCGGCTGTGGATCTTCAACATCAAGCCGGTTGACCTCGTGCACCTGAAGGCGATCCTCAGCTACATCGGCCCGTTCTTCCTCTACTTCTTCGTGCTCTCGACGGTGCTGTTCGGTCAGCTCCGCCCGAGGGTGAACTCGCTCGGGAAGTTCATGGCTGCCAACACGGCGCTGCTCACGATCGGCTACGTCGGCCTCCTCGCGATCGAGTACGGCGTACTCGGCGCGACGGGAGAGCTCGCCACCTCGAGCCAGCCGCTGCTCGCGATCGTCGCGTTCCAGTTCGTTCCGATCTTCTTGCTGGTCGGCCCGATCCTGAGCTACTTCTTCTGGAAGACCGGGCGGGTCTACACCGGGGCGTTCGCGTGTGCACTCCTCATCACCTCGATGATCGTGATGAACACCGCCCTGCAGGCACCTCCGTGGTAGCGGTGCCCACGGGAGGTGGGCCGGGCGCGGAGGGCCATCCGCCGGGAGTCGAGGTCAACGGGTCGTCGATCAGTGCGCTCACCCGGCCCGAGGATCTCGATCGCCTTCGCGACACGCAGTTCGATGTGCTGATCGTCGGAGGCGGTGTCGTCGGCGCGGGGAGTGCACTCGACGCGGCGACACGCGGACTCTCGGTTGCCCTCGTCGAGGCGCAGGACTTTGCCTCGGGAACCTCCAGTCGTTCGACGAAGTTGATCCATGGTGGTCTCCGCTATCTGCAGATGCTCGACTTCGTCTTGGTGCATGAGGCACTCAAGGAGCGCGGATTGCTGCTCGAGGAGCTCGCGCCCCACCTTGTCACCAAGATGCCCTTCCTCTATCCGCTGCGCCATCGCGTCTATGAACGCGCCTACACCGCGCTTGGCATCGGGCTCTACGACGCGCTTGCCCATTCGATGCACAGCGCGCGGGGTGTCCCAAGACAGAGACAGCTCTCGAAGCGGACGATGTACCAAGCGAACCCGTCGCTCCGGCCCGGGATCTTCACCGGAGGGATCGTCTACTACGACGCCCAGGTCGACGATGCGCGCCTCGTCCTGACGCTCGTGCGGAGCGCAGTGGCTCGGGGGGCTCTGGCGGTGAATCGCGTGGCGGCGGTCGGCATCGAGCGCGACGGGGATCGGGTCTCGGGCGCGCGGCTGCGCGACCTCGAGACCAACAGCGAGTTCGTCGTCCGTGCTCGGTCGGTGCTGCTCGCCACCGGGGTCTGGACCGAGGAGGCCGAGTCCCTTGTCGGCAAGGAGCATCCGCTCCGGGTGCGTCCCTCGAAGGGCGTGCATCTTGTCGTGGCGAAGGAGAGGATCAAGCTTTCGAGCGCGGTGATGATCCAGACGGAGAAGAGCATCCTCTTCGTCATCCCATGGGGAGATCACTGGATCATCGGCACCACGGACACCCCGTGGGACTACGAGAAGAGCCGGCCGGTCGCGAATGCATCGGACATCAACTACCTGCTCGATCACGTCAATGCGATCCTTGAGGAACCACTCTCGATCGATGATGTGGAGGCCGTCTACGCGGGCCTTCGCCCGCTGATTGCGGGTCAGGGGGAGGAGACGACGAAGCTCTCGCGCGAGCACGCCATCGGTGAGCCGGTGCCGGGTCTCGTCGTGATCTCGGGCGGAAAGTACACGACCTATCGCGTGATGGCACAGGATGCGATCGATGCGGTCGTCAAGCGCCTGCCGATCACGACCGGCAGGTCACTGACCGAGTCGACCCCCCTGCTCGGTGCCGTCGGGGTGAGGGAGTTCGCGAGGCTCGTGCCGCAACTCGCCGAACGCTTTGGTCTGTCGGTGAAGAAGATCGAACACCTCGTGTCGCGCTATGGGACCCTGCTCGATCAGGTGCTGTCTCCCGGAGAGGAGGATCCCCTCCTCCTCGTGCCGCTCGCGGGAGCGGGTGACTACCTGCGCGCGGAGGTGCTCTACGCGGTGACCCACGAGGGAGCGATACATGTCGAAGACGTTCTTCGACGCAGGCTTCGCCTCGGACTCGAGACGCGCGACCGTGGACTCGCGTCGCTCGACGAGGTGGTCGCAATCATGGGCGACGCGCTCTCGTGGGATGTCGAGCGACGCCATCACGAGATCGACCAGTATCGCCGCCTCGTCGAGGCGGAACGACTCGCCGAGACGATGCCCGATGACCAGAGTGCGAGCGCGGTCATGGGTGAGATGAGCGAACCCGGGCTTGATCCAAGGCCGTCGAAGTGATCGGCGCGAAGGCGCGAGACTGACGCGTCGTGTCCGCTCATGTACTCGCGATCGACGAAGGGACGACCCAGGCGACGGTCGTCGTCGTCGACGAGGAGGGGGAGATCGTCACAAGCCGTTCGTGCGAGTTGCATCCGAGCTACCCGAGACCGGGATGGGTGGAACAGGATCCGCTCGAGATCTGGAACGCGGTAGCTGGCCTGTTGCCCGAGGTGCTTGCCGACGCACGACTCGTGGCGAGCGACATCGCAGCGCTCGGCATCACCAATCAGCGCGAGACGACCGTGCTCTGGGAGCGCGCCACGGGCAGGCCGGTTCATCCCGCAATCGTCTGGCAGGACCGACGGAGCGCGGAGCTGTGTCGTGAACTCAGAGCGGAGGGACGAGAGGAGGAGGTCGGTGCGCACACCGGACTCGTGCTCGATCCGTATTTCTCCGCGACGAAGATCGCCTGGCTCCTCGAGGCCGACCCTGAGCTCCGGCGGCGCTGCGCGCGCGGCGAGATCTGCTTTGGCACGGTGGACTCCTGGTTGATCTGGAAACTGACCGAGGGCGCGGCGCACGTCACCGAGGCGACGAACGCCTCGCGGACGCTCTTGATGGATCTTGCGACACGCGACTATCGCGAGGAACTGCTCGAGATCTTCCACATCGACCGCTCGATGCTGCCCGAGATCCGTCCCTCCGGGTCGCGCTTTGGGAGCGTGTCACCGGCGCTCGGCGCGATCGGTGGCATCGAGATCGCGGGAGTGCTCGGCGATCAGCAGTCCGCGCTCTTCGCCCAGGGATGTCATCGGCCCGGCCAGGCGAAGAATACCTACGGCACGGGATCATTCGTCCTCGGACACACCGGCACCGAGCCGCTCGTCGACCGGGGCAGGCTGCTTGCGACCGTCGCGCTCGGGCGCGACGACGGCGCGGACTACGCGCTCGAGGGATCGATCTTCGCCACCGGATCCGCGGTGCAGTGGCTGCGCGACGGCCTGGGGATCATCGCGCACGCATCCGAGACCGAGGTGCTGGCGAGAAGCCTGTCGGGAAATGACGACGTCTGGTTCGTACCCGCCCTCGCCGGTCTCGGTGCGCCCTATTGGGATCCCGAGGCGCGCGGCACCCTCCTCGGCCTGACGCGCGCGACGACACGGGCGCATGTCGTGCGCGCGGTCCTCGAGAGCATCGCGTGGCGCACGCGCGACGTGCTCGAGGAGATGGCCGCTCTCGGTCGACCGGTGAGTGAGCTGCGCGTCGATGGAGGGGCGGCGGCGAATGCCTGGTTGATGCAGTTCCAGGCCGACGCGATCGGGGTTCCCGTCGACGTCTCGGCCATACCCGAGATGACCTCGCTCGGCGCGGCGTTCCTCGCGGGGATGACCACGGGAGTGTGGAGTGGCCAGGAGGAGATCGGACGCCTACGCAAGAGTGGACGCCGCTTCGAGCCGAAGTGGTCGACATCACAGCGCGACGACCTGTACCAGCGTTGGGGCGAGGCGGTCGAGCGGTCGCGAGCCTGGGTCCATTCCACCTGATGTCTCGCGACCGACACGGTGTCGACGAGAGCGTGGTTACGCTTCGAGGCGTCCGCGCACGACGTGTGGACATCTGACCGCTGTCGTCGACGCGGAGGGGGCAACATGGAGCCGGTACCAGAAGACTGGGAGCGAGCGGTCGCTATCGTCGCGCACCCTGATGACCTTGAGTACGGCCTGGCGAGCGCGATCGCGCGCTTCACGGCGCAGGGCAAGCAGGTCTCCTATGTGCTCGTGACGAGCGGTGAGGCGGGGATTGACGCGATGGAGCCCGC
>DAIDIA010000140.1 GCA_027459565.1 Acidimicrobiaceae bacterium
GAGGGCCAAATCGAAGGCCAAGCGGACCAAGCAGGATGAGTCCCGCGATCCGGCTCGGGTTCATCACCGCCATCTCGATCGCAATCCAAGCGCCGAAGGAGATCCCGATCACCGTTATTGGCTCATCTGCGAAGTCCGCGAGCAGGGCGTTGTAGAGCAGTGCGAGATCGCGCACCGTCTTGGTCCTCGGCGAATACTCGGTGTCTTCAAATCCCGGGGCGACCGGGGCGACGACCTCCACGCGCTCTCCGAGCAGACGCCAGATCTCCTCTTTGGGATCGATTCCCCACTCATCGTGGACAACAAGGACGCGATTGCCGGTTCCTCCGCGCAGTAACGTCAGCTGCTCTCCGGCAACGGATCTCTGCTCGCGACGAAGCGCGTAATCAGTTTCTTGCATCGGCGCACCGGACAACTTGGATATTCAAGATGCTCATTCCCCCCACGATAAGTCGGACATTCCAACTGGAAAACTACACTCAAACACCTAACCGGGGTCGATCGTCAACAGGCTCAGCGAGTCACAGATGCGATGAAGCGCAGCACGCGATCGCCAAGCCAGTTGTCCAAGGTCCCGAATTGATACACCACGGAATAGTGGTTGTGTCCATCATTGAACACACAATCGGGCATCTTGTGGTACTCGCGCATCATCGCCGACACAAGGGAAAAGGTCTGCTGACGGATGTTCTCTGGATCGAACTCACAGCTGCTCAACAACAGTGGGATCTTGGTCTTGCAGAGACCGGGTATTGCAGACCGTGAGGCCACCTGCGCGTCATCACCGTAATAGATCGCGTACGCCTCCGCACCCTGCGCCGGGTCATAGACGCCCGAGGAGAGGACCACTCCGCGCGGGAGATGAGAGAGGCGCGACTGCAGATGCGGTGACGCCACGAAGGATGCGACGTGGGCGGATCCAGCCGAGTGGCCCATGAGCACCACCCGTGAGGGATCTCCGTTGAAATCGTGAATGTGCGTATCGACCCACTCGAGCGCTTTTGCAACGTCCTCAGCTCCTGAGGGATAGGTGAATTCAGGTGCGTAGCGATAGGTGATGTTCACACCGAGTACGCCGTTCGAAGCTGCCCACTGTCCGATGTTGTCGTAGTACGGCAGACCCGGCTTGCTCTTGTCACCGCCGATGAAACCGCCGCCGTGAACATAGACGAAGACCGGCAACAGATCTCCGTCCTGTCGCTCGGGTTGATGGACGTCGAGTCGGTGACGCGGATCGGTACCGTAGAAGCTGTCGCGCACGATGGGATACTTCATGCTTTCGCGTTGAATTCCGGAGAAAAGCTCTGTCGTCGCGTCGCGAACACGAGGACCGAGCTCAGCACCGAGAGCGGCGATTTGGTAACGCAGGTCCGCCTCGGAGCTCATACGTTCGAATGACATCAATATCGTCCGCTCTTACGAAATCTGGCGCGCAATTTCCACGCTATGACGTCCCAGAAGGGCCACACTACTGGCCCGTGGTGGGGCTAACAAGAATCGAACTTGTGACCTCAGCATTATCAGATCGATTCGGGTGGAATCAGCGTGACGCGACACGTCCAACTCTGTCGCAAAAATGCTGGTCTAAGCAGTATGAAGATTTCTTTAAGATCCATGCTGACACGCCTTGCGACGCATTGAAACGCGATTGTTGGGATGCCACAACACCCGATTGAACTTTTCCAGTGAGATAGATTTCGCAAACAATCAAGATCGAAACTCCACCTCGCGCAGCATCACGCGGACCTCGAACATCTCGCGTTGTTTGGTTGCAGCGAAGTATTCCTCTCCTGCGTTGCGCCACCCAATTCCAACAAACTCGTACCGCTTCGGCACTTCACCAAATACAGAATTACCCGCCAATCGTTTGCGCCGATCATCTTGCCATCTTGCTCGCTCTGCCCGGAGGAATTTGAAGGTAGTTGACCATTGTCGTGATTTGGTCATCCAGTGACCACGAAAGCCAAGAGTGTGTGCCCACGGACGAAGCGGAAGGTCTCCATACGCCGGGTCCTTCCCGAGGCGCCAGGCAGTCTCAGCGAGGCGCCGAAGGTGGAGGGTGAGGTTGCGAAATTCGAGATCGACCTCTGAACGGATCTTTCGATCAAGCACACCGTCATCGTCACTCGATTTCGTTGCGTACTTCGCGACGTATCCCGCGACTCCCCGACGAGAACTCGCACCGTCGCCTTCAATGGTCTGAAGATTTATCTGCTCTCCAAACCGCGCGATTCCCCTTCCTCCAGGATAGGGAGCGCTCACCTGGCTGGCTGCCATCTCGATTGCAGTCGCGAGGTACTTCCCGTTGAGCTCAAGAGGCCCGGCGCCTTCGATTGGATCCAGTCGAGCGACCGCGTGGAAATGGATCACCCCACGTCTTTGGTACTCGACGACCTTGATGAACGAGAGCCGGACGCGGGCATTGAATCCCTGCTGAGTGAGGCCATAGAGCTTTGCGAGATTGCGGCGGGAATAGATCGTCACCCTTCGCCAGAGTTCAGGTGCAAGAGCGTTGAAGAGTACAGCGCGTTCATAGTCATAACAGTCGAGACAGATCGGTTCGCCGACAATTGCCTCACCTTCGCGATGGACGACATTGCAGAACCGTGTCCTCCCGTGGATGCACCGCGAGGCCTTTCCTGGTCGACAGACAAGGTGTCTTCCTCCCTTTGCCAGGGAGCGATGCACGGCACCAAAGGAAGGCGCAGTCAGCGTTGCAAAGACGACGGGGTGGTCTGCAATCGATTCCGGGACACCCTTTCCCCCCTCGAGACCAGCGAGTACGAGCATGCGCGCATCCATGCGGTAGCGATCGGCACAGGAGGGACAGCGCGTCGATCTTCGATTGCCACAGGCCTTGAAGTACTCGGACTCGGCTCCTCGAGGAGATGAATTGATGGTTCTCAATCGAACAGGTTCTCTACACCAGCTACAGCTTTTCCCGCGAGCCTCGAAACCCTGCCAGCCACCGTTGCCCGAACAGGTCGCAATAACCCCATTGAGCACCCTCTCGTCCAATATCGCAGTCATGGCTTCCAACAAACATCAGTGCATTACCTCTATGGCTACCGATGAAGAGACCTTCAACCAGCATTGAGACGTAGTGATCCTCAGTGCATCACCTTGCGACCGTCCCGACCCGTGGACCCCTGGCCCTCGGGTCGGGACTTCACATTGAGTGGACCATAGACACACGAGATCTGACACACGAGATCTGATCTGTGAGAATTTTCTCTACGTGATCAAGACCATTTGCACAAATAGTCATTCTTGATGCGTGAGCTCGGCGAAAAGCCCCTATAAATACCTTCTTACGAACACATGTTCGATACAATATGCCGAAAGGATCCCTCGTTCGAACCGGTGCTCGAACTACGGTAAATGGAGATGAAGCGATGACCGAACGGCGTAGAACGGCCACTTCAAACTTTGGAGTTGGCAAACGTGAGGCGCATGATTCGGCCGCTTTCTATGCGCGTTTCGAGGCTCCGGAAATCGTCCAGGACGCTGAGATTCCGGCTCCCTACCAAATTTCAGACCCGTTCATTTGCGGCGATGCACGAAAGATGGATGAAATTCGAGACGGGTCTGTTGCACTAATTGTCACCTCGCCCCCTTATTTTGCAGGCAAGAAGTACGAAGAAGAGCTAGATCGAGACGGGATTCCAAGTTCGTACCTCGAATACCTTGATCTTCTTCGTCAAGTATTCGCCGAGTGCAAACGAAAGCTTGAGCCAGGCGGCCGTATAGCCGTCAATGTCGCAAATCTCGGTCGGAAGCCTTATCGGAGTCTGTCTGCAGACGTAATAAAGATCCTCCAGGACGATCTTCGTCTGCTTTTGCGTGGTGAAGTGATTTGGCAAAAAGGTGAAGGAGCGAGTGGATCCTGCGCATGGGGATCATTCCGTAGTGCAGCAAACCCAGTGCTCCGAGACATTACTGAGCGGGTAATAATCGCTAGCAAAGGACGGTTTGATCGCGCACGTACGGTCAAAGAACGTGAGTCCGACGGATTACCGTTCCAAAACTCGCTTTCAAGTGATGAGTTTATGGCGGCAACTTTGGATGTATGGAATATTGCGCCGGAGAGCGCAAAGCGGGTACATCACCCTGCTCCATTCCCTTCGGAACTACCAGAACGTTTGATTCGCCTTTACACCTATGAGAATGATCTCGTGGTGGACCCATTTATGGGTTCCGGGTCCACTTTGGTCGCGGCCTCCAAAGTCGGGCGACGTTACGCCGGTTATGACCTCGATCCTGAATACGTGGAGATTTCTCGCAGTCGGGTGCGCGCAACAAAACCTCAAAACCAAGTTCAAGTTTCGACACGCATGAAAAAGTCCCGACAGCAAATTGACCCGCCGGCCAAGGCTGAATTAAACGATGACGATTTTCAGGCTCGCGCATCACGCGAGGGTCGGGCCGCACAAGCCATTGCTGAACGAGTACTTGTTGATGCCGGATTCACGATCGTAGGTCGTAATGCCCGACTCCGAGGACTTGGTGTCACCATCAATTTCCTCGCGGCTGACGCAGACGAAGTCCCATGGTACTTCGACGTAACGGGGGCATTTACGACAACACGAGGTGGGTTGTTGAGAACCGACACTGTTTGGAAATGTTTAGGACGGGCTCATGTGCTCGCGAATAAAAATAGAACGCCAGTCGTCTTCCTAACATCCCACCTACCCAAACGAGGGAGTGAAGGGGATGTTGCGCTTCACGCCGCGGGGATGAATGCATTTTTCGACGCTATGGAAATGCTTTCAGACGAAGGTCGTGCCCGACTTGAGATCTATGCCAAGGGCGGTCATCACGAGCACCCGATGGCAGGATTTTGGTCTTCGCAAGAAGTGATTAGGCAGATCGATTGACCAGACTCGTGGCATGCGCAGTCGTGCGCGAAGACCCGCCCGTGGTTTTTGTTGCAAAGGATATTGAGACTCTCAATTGGATTGTTGCTTTGAAGCTTGTAGCTGCGACCCCAGCTAAAGCGGTTTCAACAGGGATAAGGGACACGTTACGGTCAGCTCTTCTTGAAGAGAGATGGGGTGACGCCGTATCGGTATGGATTGATCATAAAAATATTCCAGTCGATGTGTATCCAGCGCTAGAGCTGTATATGCCGTCGGATATTGAATTAGCGGCCATTGAAATGCAGTTCATGCCCTTGTTCAGCGAGTAACAATTGCCAGACATTCGAACTACCGTAACTGAATTAACAACTGGACTCGGAATGCTGGGATTGTCCTCAATTGAAGCTGCACTGAACCTCCGCCCTGACCAGATGAAGAGCATGGCGCCGGAAACTTGGGACCTAATGCGACGTGCCTTCGAGGGTGGAGCATTGGCCACAGAATTCGAGGCAGCGTGGAGTAATGGGCGAGCCTTTCTTGCTGCTAACGATGCGCTTCGAGGACGGATTCCAATCGCTGTCGAGTGGAAAGGTGGGCATCGTGCCCCTGGAGACGAGGTCGCACCTGTTGATCTTCGCGTAGACCACGTCTTTCTCGTAAGTTGCAAATATTTGTCGCGGGTCTTGATTAACGCGTCGCCGGCACATTTGTTCGAGCGCTTGCTACAGGGCGGACATGGTACAAGAGATCCCGATTGGTTTTCATTTATCGCGGGCCGAAATTACCAAGCCCTCTACGAGTGTGTTCGTGAATATCTCGATCCAAATTCATTACCTTTGTTAGTAGGCAATCTTCTTCCTCAAAATCGCAAAGAGATCACCAGTGCCTTAGTCAAAGGATGGCCCGCTGAGGTTGACAGTATCTACCAAGAATTCGTAACGTCCGTCGCCGTTCAGACAGCGCAAAGATGGAATCAGCACGCCGACACAGCGCTACGTCGAGAAGCGCTTCTCTGGAGAATGTTGAGAATAGGAAGTGCACCGTATTTTGTGCTTGGTTCTTCAAAGACCGAACTCCTGCGACTTCGGATAGCCACGCCATGGGATTGGCGACGTAACTTTCGTTTTCTTGATCTCGATATCTCCGCCCAAGAAGGTGGTCAACCAAGGGTTGGCTGGAGAGCCGTAATTGAAGATAGAAATACGCGTACTCGGCATGAAGTTCTCGGTCATGTAGAAATTCGTTGGAGTCACGGACGCTTCTCGGGAAACCCTGAAGCAAAAGTGTATTTGGATACGCCTCACGCTGAAGTACCGGGTTATTTTCGTTTGGCCTGAGTCAGTTCGTGATGTATTCGTTAATGCAGAATGAGTCCGGAGGGACTTACGGGCAATGTTCTAGATTTTGTCTTAATCAAAATTTACGAGACCGTCCACGCATTTTTCTAAAGTGGTGCCAACTCCAAACCCTCTATGAAGGATGTGTTCTCTGCGTGTTTGAGTCAAGTATTCGCCCGACAAAGTCAGCGGCGCGCTTATCCTCGGAGCCTACGACGTCAGTGTAATGGCGTGCCATATGAACGGTCGACCACCCTAAACGAGCTTGTTTTTGCCGTTCAGAGATCACCGCATCCAATACCGTCGCTTGAAAGTGACGGAGTGAGTGAAGATGGAGATCTTCTTGTACACCTGCGATTCTTCGCGCATCTTTAAATGCCCGGCTCACGGTGTCCGGATATGGCGGAATGCCACCTCCAGGTTCAGCCGAGAAGACAAACGATTTTGCGTTGATCTCTCCCTCGCAATGAATGGCGAGGAGTTCCTGCTCAACTCGCAATCGACGTATTTCAGAGAGCGTTCC
>DAIDIA010000141.1 GCA_027459565.1 Acidimicrobiaceae bacterium
GAGCCGTTCCACGATCTCGAGATTCTGCGCGCTCAATGCCTCCTGACGGCGTTCTTCCGCCATCTTGGCAATGCGCGTACCTTCGGGCACCGGCGCTCCCTTGCGGTATTTACCGGTCAAGAGACCCGATGCGAGTGGCCAATAGGGGACGAATCCGATTGACTGACGGGCACATTCGGCGAGCACACCCGCCTCGGGCTCGCGGTGCAACAGGCTGTAGTTGTTCTGCACGTTGACAATCCGCGCAGCTCCATCTCGCGTCGCCGCCTCGGCCTCTCTGAGCTGTTCGACCGAGAAGTTCGAACAGCCGATCTCGCGCACCTTCCCCTCGCGCACCACCTGGTCGAGCGCCGCAAGCGTCTCTGCGATCGGAGTTTCGGGATCGGGGCGGTGATAGATGTAGAGATCGACATAGTCGGTCTTGAGACGACGCAATGACGCGTCAAGCGCCTGGCGCATGTAGCTCGGACTGCCCCCTGCGGGAGATCCTCCGAATGGCATTCCGAACTTCGTTGCCAGCACGACCTCAGCTCGTCGCGCTCCGAGCAGATTGCCGATAAACGTCTCGCTCAGGGTCGCTCCGTAGACATCCGCAGTGTCAATGAAATTGACGCCGAATTCGATCGCCGCGTCGAGCACCTCCGCACTCGCGCGCTCGTCAAGGCGACTGCCGAAATTGTTGGTGCCAAGACCGACAACCGATACCTCGAGTGATCCGATCCTTCGCGTCTCCACGACACCACCGTTCCCTGTTGTCATCCACCCCGTAACCGCACCAACCAATGTAACGGCCAGAGCCTCTCGCTACCTAACTCCGAGAGGCGAGGTTCTTTTCCAAGGAGTCGATCTTCGCCAACAACTCGGCGATCTGATGGTCCTGACTCTCCAGATGATTCTGGATCTGCAACGACTCGTGGAGCACGGCCTCGGCATCCTTGTAGGTATTCTCGGCGCGCTGGTCCGCCGCCTGAGCCTGCACGTTCTGGCCCACCATGATGATCGACAGCAGCACGAGCTGGAGGAACGTCTGGGCGATCCACGAAATGATGATGATGACGCTTCCGGTCTTGACCGCGGACGGAAGCGATATCAGAGCGATGACGGTGAAGACATACGCGCAGGCCATGGTCCCGACGGCATTGGTGATCCTCACACCGACGCGTGCATTGATCCTCGCGATCTTCGTGTCTCTTGGATATTGGTCGGCGACCTTTACCGGTGTGATCGACCCTTCAAGCATCGCCTTGGTGTGGGCGTGGGGACGATAGTGGAAGGCCCGATCTGCCTCGTGCCCAACCCGGGCGGCGAGCGAAGCCGGAGGAGGAGACTCAGCCGAGGCGGGAGATTCATCCATGGCCAAAGCGTAGTGTGAGCGGCCCATCTCCGGGGGCGGACAGCGACATTTGATCACGGACTCATGCGCCGTTCGCCCAGCGCGACAACAGCTCTCCACACGATAGAAATAGGTCCATGCCAATCTCCTATCGCCCTATGGTCCACGACGACGTGAATATCGTCGATGAGGTTTGGCGGGCCGCACTCGCGCCACTGATGGCAGATCGGACAACACCGGCGAAGCCGCGAACCGAGCGCGAACAACGAACCGATCTCGCCCGCTTTCACCATCTCGTCTCGACCGACCCAATGGGGGCCTTCGTCGCGACCGAGAACGAGAGGATCGTTGGCATCTGCCAATCGTCGCGGCGCGGACCGGCATTCCTCCTCTCGCGACTCGGCGTCAACCCTGACTATCAAGACCGCAGGATCGGGCGAGAACTTCTCGCGCGCGCACTCGCGTATGGAGATGGTTGTGCGGAGCAATACATCTTCACCTCGCGCGATCCAAGGGCGATACACACGTACCTGCGCGAGGGCTTCGCACTGCATCCGTGCATCCAGCTCGTCGGACGACCACACAGCCTTGATGCCGCCGCGTCGATCCGACTCGGGAGCTCCTCGGACCTTGAACTCATCGACAGCATCGATCGGTCCCAGCGCGGCGTGACCAGGCGAGCAGACCTCTCGCTATGGTTCGAGCTTGGCGCCGACGTACTCATCGACGAAGACGGCGGTTATCTCATCTTTGACGGCACCCGGCTGTTGTCGCTGTGCGCGAGAGCGGAGGATGTCGCCACGCGACTGCTCACCGCCGCGCTTGGCGGCGCATTCGGACACCCTCCCCTCGAGGCAGGCTGGATCGTCCAAGAGCAGAGATGGGCCATCGACTGCGCCGTCGAGAGTCGGGCGTCGGTCGCGATACGCGGCGCGATCCTGACGAGATACCTCGAACGCTTTGCCGTGCCCTACCTTCCGAACGCGTCGCTCGGATAATCCCCGAAAGACAGCATGGAATTCCGCTTGCACCAGCGGCTTTGTGGCGCGGATGACACGGCAGGGCTCCCACCCATTAGCGTCTTGGCATGAGCTACGAACGACGCGAGGTGAAGATCCCGGTCGAATCGGTGCTCATCGTCGCCCTCGAGGGATGGATCGATCCCGGTTTCACCGCCGCAGCCGCGCTTACCTGTCTGCTCGAGCAGTTCGACACCCACACCTTCGTTGTCTTTGACACCGATGACCTGATCGACCTGCGGGCTCGGAGACCGCGGGTCATGTCGCGTGATGGACTTCGCAACCGCGTCTACTGGCAGGGTCCGCGCCTTCGCGTGGGCACCGATGAACAGGGACGGGGGATGGCTCTTCTGGTCGGTCCAGAGCCCGACTTCCACTGGAAGGCCTTCTCCGCTGAGGTAACCGAGCTTGCAGTCGAGCTCGGCTGTCGTCTCATCGTCGGTCTCGGCGCAGCCCCCGCTCCGACTCCACATACGCGACCGATCCCGATCTCCGCTACCGCGTCGACCCAGGAGCTCGCGGCAGAGGTGGGGTACCGAACGGGGTCGCACGACCGGCCGGCCCGCATGATCGACGTCATCGGATCGATCGCTGACCTCGCGGGCATCCCGTCGATCAGTCTGATCGCGCGCGTGCCGCACTACGTCAGCACCACTCCCTACCCTGCGGCATCGATCGCGCTGTTGCAGGCGCTCAGCTCGGTTTCGGGGCTGCTGATCGACACCTCGGCGCTCAGAGAGGGTGCAGAGTCGACAAACCGCGAGGTCGACAGACTCATCGCACAGTCCGAGGAACACACGGAGATGGTCCGCCAACTCGAGGAGCGCTATCACCGGATCTCCCCCGTCGACATCGACGAGCGGACGCTGCCCTCGGGTGATCAGATCGCCGACGAGCTCGAACGCTACCTGCGGAACCAGACCAAGGACTGAACACCGCGGGGCATCTGCCGGACTGGCGGTCCGATCAGTGCATCGATGGGAGTCCGGTCGATCTGAAGCGCTCGGAGACCACATTGATCGCGAGTGGACCCTCGGTCTCGGTCGAGGCTTTGGCCCTTATCCATGCGGGGTCTTTGCCAAAGCTCTCCCATGCACGATCGGCATCTCGAACACTCGCGAACTCGGTGATGTACAAGAGCGTGTCACTCTGGTCGATCGGCTCGAAGAACCCGATCACCTTGATGTTGTGTTGATCAAAGAACCCCAGTGTGTATTGCTCGAATCGCGCCTTGAGCGCCGCGAGTCTTCCCGGGGCCGCGGTGTAGGTTCGAAAGTCATAGACACGAGAGTCGCTCATGGATGAGTCATAGCACCGTCACGGGCAATGGCAGCGCATCCATCGGCAATAATGCGATATGGCAAAAGCAGACGAGAGGGGCATCACACCCCAGAGCGAGGACTTTTCCGCCTGGTACAACGAGCTCGTCCTCCGCGCGGAACTTGCAGATCGTGGTCCCGTGCGCGGCACGATGGTGATTCGTCCCTACGGATACCGGATCTGGGAGCTGGTCCAGTCGGCACTCGATCAGAAGATCAAGGAGACGGGCCACGAGAACGCCTACTTCCCGCTGTTCATTCCCGAAAGCCACCTCAAGCGCGAGGCTGAGCACATCGAGGGCTTCTCGCCGGAACTGGCGATCGTGACACACGCCGGCGGACGCGATCTCGATGAGCCGATTGTGGTGAGACCGACATCCGAGACCGTCATCGGCGAGATGTTCTCCAAGTGGATCTCCTCGTATCGCGATCTCCCACTGTTGATCAACCAGTGGGCGAACGTCGTCCGCTGGGAGCTTCGTCCACGGCTGTTTCTCCGCACCACGGAGTTCCTCTGGCAAGAGGGCCATACGGCGCACGCGGATGAGACCGATGCAATCGCCGAGTTGGACATCGCCACCAGGTTCTACGAGGAGATCTCGCGAGATTTCGCGGCGCTTCCCGTAGTCATCGGTGACAAGACGGCGAGCGAGCGCTTTGCGGGAGCACAGAGAACGGTCTCGCTCGAGACACTTGTCCGCGATGGCCGGGCGATTCAGTCGTCGACGACGCACTATCTCGGCACCAATTTTTCCCGGGCATTCGACATCACCTATACCAGTCAGGAGGGGGCCGTCGAGTACTGCCACACCACCTCGTGGGGAATGAGCACCCGGATGATCGGCACGATCATCATGACCCACGGCGATGACAGGGGTCTGATCCTGCCCCCACGACTCGCTCCGCACCAGGTCGTGATCGTCCCGATCGGGCGGGATGCCGATCTCGATCGGGTGCTCGGGGAGTCGCGAGAACTGGAGGCGCAGCTTCGCGACGCCGGCGTTCGTGCGAGGGTCGACGATCGTGACCAGCTCTCGCCGGGATTCAAGTTCAACTACTGGGAGTTACGCGGCGTTCCGATCCGGATCGAGATTGGTCCACGCGACCTCGCCGCAGGCGTCGCGACCGTCGTTGACCGGCTCACCGGGGAGAAGGAGACCATCGCGCTCCGCGGGCTCGCGCAGTCGATGCCCGAACGGCTCGAACACTTCCAGCAGGCGCTCTACCGTCGCGCCGCGTCCTTCCGCGACGATCACACAAGCGTCGTCGACTCGAAAGAGGAGCTCCTCGCGGCGGTCATGACCGGAGCTGCTCTCGCGCTCCACTGCGGAGATCCCCTCTGCGAGGCGTCGATCAAGGAGAGCTCGGGTGCGAGCGCCCGCTGCATTCCCCGTGATGGCGCCGACGAGACCGGCAGCTGTGCATTCTGTGGCGCGCCGTCGGCCTATGGCCGCCGGGTGCTCTTCGCGAGAGCCTACTGACCCCCTTAGCGCGTGCGTCACTGAACCTCTGGTCACTCCGCGGAGACCGGCTTTCAGGAGAGCGCGCGTCCACCCCGAATGGCGATCAGTGTCTCAGCGATCTGCACCGCGTTGAGCGCCGCGCCCTTTCGCAGGTTGTCGCCGGAGACAAACAGTGAGAGCCCGCGCGCGTCCGCCTGGTCCTGGCGAATGCGGCCGACGAGCGACTTGTCCCCGCCGGCAACCGCGAGTGGCGTTGGCATCTCGCTCAGCGCGACCCCTGGCGCATCGCGCAGCAGCTCGCGCGCTTCGTCTGGCGACAAGGGGTCGGCGAACGACACGTGCATCGCGAGCGAGTGACCGGTATAGACCGGCACCCGCACACAGACGCAGTCAACGAGCAGTCCGGGAATCCCGAGGATCTTGCGACTCTCGTTCCGCCATTTCTGCTCCTCGTCGGTTTCGCCGGTGCCGTCGTCCACGAGCGAACCGGCGAGCGGAATCACATTGAAAGCAATCGAGGTGGGAAAGACGCTCGCGGGCGGATACCTCACCGCAGTGCCATCGAAGGCGAGCTCCGCCGCGTCACCCACCACCGCGCGCGCCTGCTCGTCAAGCTCGCGGACTCCGGCAAGACCGGCACCAGATACCGCCTGGTAGGTCGACACGTAGACGCGGACAATCGTCGCACGGTCGTGCAACGGCTTGAGAACCGGCATCGCGACCATCGTCGTGCAGTTCGGATTGGCAACGATCCCCTTTTGGATCCTGAGGAGGTCGCGCGCATTGACCTCCGGCACGACCAGGGGAACGTCCGGGTCCATCCGCCATGCGGAGGAGTTGTCGATCACCGTTGCCCCAGCGCTCGCAACCTTGGGAGCGAACTCGAGCGATGCCTGCTTGCCGCAGGAAAAGAGCGCGATCTCAAGCCCGTCAAAGGACGCCGTCGCCATGTCCTCGACGACAACCTCACGATCTCCGACGACGAGCGAGGAACCCGCGGAGCGTGACGAGGCAAAGCAGCGCAGGTCATCGAGGGGGAAATCGCGCTCGAGAAGGATCGAGCGCATGACAGAACCCACCTGTCCGGTCGCACCAAAGATTCCGATATTCACCCGCGAGAGGCTAATAGTTCAGCCACATATCTCCAAATAGCGCGCGCAAGCTCCTCGGCGCGTTTCGAGCCGGCTAGGCCCTGTCCAGTTCAAATGCCGCATGTAGCACGCGCACTGCCTCGTCAGCCTGCTCTTGGCGCACGACGCACGAGACCCGTATCGGAGAGGTCGAGATCATCTCGATATTGATGTTTGCGCCATAGAGGGCCTCGAACATCTGCGCCGTCACACCCGGATGGGTCTTCATCCCGGCTCCGATGATCGACACCTCGGCGATGTTCTCGTCCACGAGCACGGATGTCGCGCCGATCACCGGTGCTAGCCGCTCGGCGGCAGCGCGCGAGACCGCGAGTTCATTCTGGGGGACCGTGAACGAGATATCCGTGATGCCCTCGGTCGAGGTGTTCTGGACGATCATGTCGACATTGACCAGCTCGTCTGCGAGCGTGCGAAACAGCGACGCGGCGACGCCCGGCCGATCGGGGACACCGATGATGGTGACCTTCGCCTCGGAGACGACGCAGGTCACTGCGGAGACTATTGGCTGTTCCATCAGCGGATCCTCCTCGATAACCCAGGTGCCAGGCTCCCAGGTAAAGCTTGAACAGACGTAGAGCGGAACGTGGTGGTTGCGGGCAAATTCGACCGAGCGCAGCGCAAGGACCTTCCCTCCCGTTGCCGCAATCTCCATCATCTCCTCGAACGAGACCGAATGCAGGCGTCGTGCGTTCGGCACGACGCGCGGATCACTCGAGAAGACTCCGGGGACATCGGTGTAGATCTCGCAGCGGTCCGCATTGAGCGCAGCTGCGAGGGCGACGGCGGTCGTATCGGATCCTCCGCGACCGAGCGTCGTCACGTCGTTGTCCGTCGACACCCCCTGGAAGCCGGCAACGACGGGAACGACTCCCTCGGCGAGCGCGCTGAGCAGCCGACCCGGACGGATCTCGAGGATCTTCGCATTGGTGTGGGAGGTGTCCGTGACAATTCCCGCCTGACTCCCCGTGTACGAGGCGGCATCGATGCCGATGTCCGCAAGCGCCATGCACACCAGTGCCATCGAGATGCGCTCGCCCGAGGTCAGCAACATGTCGATCTCGCGACCCGGCTGGACGGAGGAGACGTCATCGGCGAGCCGGAGGAGGTCGTCGGTCGTCTTGCCCATCGCGCTCACCACGACGACCACGTCATCGCCGGCACGACGCGTCCGCGCGATCCGATCCGCGACCGCGCGGATCCGATCGGCGTCGGCGACGGAACTCCCACCAAATTTCTGAACGGCTAGTGCCACGGGAGACAAACTAGTGGTTCAGCGAGAAGTTATACGCCCGCGACGAGACACCACCGCACAACCGGGCGTCGCCGTGTCAAAGCGGCCGTGCGGCGGTCTTTTCCGAACGTCTCGGCACCATTGACCGAAGTCGCCCCGCGACGCGCTGTCGTCGAGTGCTCTCGATGGGTGCGAACCGCGAGATCGAACCCTCGAGACGTCCACCTGGTCGAAAGCTCGCATAACGCAAGGCCGCGGCATCATCGACAAGCCGACCAACCACCACGTCAAGGACCCGACGGTTTCCCGCCGTCGCCTCGGGCGACCACGCGGCCATCCTCTCGCCAAGAGCCAGTGCGGCGGCAACGAGTTCGTCGCGTTCGGCGATCTCCGCGACAAGGCCCGAACTCTTCGCCTCGTTTGCGTCGAGAACCTTGCCAGCGAGCAACATCGCTCGCGTCATCGATTCGCCGAGTTCATCGACCAAAAGTCGCACCCCGGGAAGCGAATAGACGAGACCGAGGCGATTGGCCGGAATCGACATCCGCATCTCCGGCGAGGCGATCCGCACATCGGCCGCGAGCGCGAGTTCGAGCCCGCCACCGATCACATTGCCCTGCAATGCGGCGATGATCGGAACCTTCGCGCGGCGCAGCGCGGCGAAGTTCGATTCATGGGCGATGAGCGATTCCGCGTCACCCTCGGCGGCCTCCCGGAGGTCATAGCCGGCACAGAAGTCCGGGCCCTCGGCGTGGATCACGATCACCCGCGTGCCCTCCGGTGGCGACGAGACGGCCAACTCGATCGCCGAGATCGTCGATCGACCAAGGACATTTCGCCGAGCGGCATCGTCAAGGACGAGCTCGGTGACTCCGCTGTCGCGATGGTGCACCCGCACCGGGGTCGAGGCAAGCATGTGGCGCCTCGGCGGCGTGGGCCGGGGTGTCCGAAGCAGCCTCGGAAGTCGGCCGCGCATCAGGCTCATCGTCCCAGCCTACGTCGCATTTTGCGCATTCCAGCGGACGCTTCGATGGTGGGTTCACCGCGACCGGTTGGCATCGGATCCTTCGGGCGGTCGACACTCGGGACAAAGAGCCATTAGCTTTCTCTCTCGTGCCCAGTGAAAAACGAGCTCGCCAGAGAGCAATGCGTCAGGTCAAAGTCGCCCAGGAACAGCGCAGGGCGAAGCGTATGAAGCAGGCGCGACGTGTCCTGAGCGGACTCGTCGTTGTCGCTGTCGTCATCTTGCTGGTCGTCCTGCTCTCGAACAAGCCGGCGAAGAAGGCTGCCTCGAACACCACGACGACGACGGTCGCATCTTCGTCGACAACAACATCTGGCCCCGCGAGCTCGACGACCGCGCCGGGCTCCGCGACGACGACTCCCTCCATGGTCACCGTGAGCACACCCGTCGCCCCGGTGTGTCCGCCAGTCTCCGGTTCGACCAAGCGCTATATCAATTTCACCAAGGCTCCCGCGATGTGCATCAGCACGGGCGCAAGCTACAAGGCGGAGGTGACCACCGATGTCGGCAGTTTCGTCATCAGCCTCGCGTCGAACAATCCCGTCGCGACGAACAACTTCGTGTTCCTCTCCCGCTACCACTTCTATGACTCGACGATCTTCCATCGGGTGATCCCGGGATTCATGGATCAAGGCGGCGATCCCACCGGGACCGGCACCGGCGGCCCAGGCTATGCGTGGACCGGGAACGTGCCAACGGGTTCTTGCACCGCGAACAACAGCTGCTACCCCGTGGGCACGGTGGCGATGGCGAACTCGGGTTCCACGAGTTCGAACGGGAGCCAGTTCTTCATCATGGCCGGAACCAGCTCGCCGCTTCCCGCGAGCTACACCGTCATCGGAACGGTCACCTCCGGTCTCAGCGTTGTCGAGAAGATCAATGCGGATGGAAACGCCAATGCAAGCGCAAACGGAGTACCGCCGGTCGTGACACACCACATCGTCTCTATTTCGATTGTCCAGTCCTGACACCTTCGATCTCTCACGCACCATCGATCGCTGTCGCGCCCCACGCGCGACACCCTAGAGAAAGCAGATCCCACCATGACCGTCGAATGCCCAGCAACGGATGGATCCTCCGCAAAGACCCAGAAGTTCTCCGGCCGGCCCCCGATGTGCATCGATGTGACGAAGCGTTACAGCGCGGTCATGGTGACGAACAAGGGAACCATCACCTTTGCCCTTGATGCGCTCGCGGCTCCGCAGACGGTGAACAATTTTGTGTTCCTCGCGCGCTACCACTACTACGACGACGTCGTCTTCCACCGGATCATCCCGGGCTTTGTCGTCCAGGGCGGGGATCCCACCGGAACGGGTACCGGCGGTCCGGGTTATCGGTTCGATGACGAGCTGCCCAAGGCCGGGCGCTACGAGATCGGGTCTCTCGCGATGGCGAATGCCGGACCCAACACGAACGGCAGCCAGTTCTTCATCATCTGTGGCCCATCCGGGGCACAGCTTCCTCCGCTCTACGCATTGTTCGGCAAGGCGGTCTCGGGTCTCGAGACGGTCGCGGCGCTCGAGGCGGTCGGAAGCTCCTCTGGACGGACATCGGAGACCGTGAAGATGCTGTCGGTGACGATCATCGAAGCCGAATAGCCAACTCCCCGCAAGGCGGAGGGGTCTATCCGATCCGCTTTCCTGCCAGTGCCTCGAGTCCGGTCTCACGTCCACCGAGGAAGACCTCGACCGGACCCGAACCCACGACCCCCCACGTCCCGTCCGATAACAGGAGGACCCCGGTCGCCTCGCCGAGCGCCACGACGGCGCACGAGCTGTCCGCGAGGGAGAGCGTGCGCTCGAGTTGGACATTGCGCTGCGCCCGGTAGTGGGGCATCACCGCGACATCGCTGACGAGGCCGAGTCCGACGGTGAATGCTCCCCCTCGCGGATCGATCATCGGATCGGTCAATGCCATCGCCCCGGCGGAAGAACCGGCGACGAGCGCGCCGTTGTGCCAGGCGGAGCGGAGCGCGTCGAAGACGAGTGAGTCCTTCAGCGTCACGCGGAGATGGAGTGGCGATCCACCCGAGAGGTAGATGAACCTCGCCTCGCGGACAGCGTCGGCAAAGATCTCGCTCTCCGCGTCGCCGCGACTGAGGACCATGCAGCCATCCACCGTCGCGCCGAGATCCCGATAGCGCCGCGACGCAGTTTCGACCGCCGCCTTGGGATTCTCGTATGCGGCTGCGGTAGGCAGAACCAGGACGTGTTCACCGCCAAGCTCGACAAGCCTCCTGTCGATCGCGTCGTCACCGAGCCACTCCCCGCCTCCGATCAATGCGAGGGGACCGTGAGGCGAGCTGTCGTTCATCGAGACTCCTTGTTCATTGATCGAGCCTGCTCGAAATGCATCTATGCACGCGGCGCAGGAAGAAAACGCATATCGGGCGGCGACTGCTCCACACCGCTCAGGACCACCATCGATCCCTTCTTGATCTTGGGATACTTGCTGTGCGGGGCCGAACCGTCACTCAGCAGTTCGATGATTCCCGGGATCACGTCCCCGTGGCTGCATGCGACGAGCGTTCCGTTGCCCTCGGCGACGAGATCGAGCAGCTCGCTCCACGACTCCCTCGGGTCGCTTCCCTCGAACAGCTCATCGACCTCTTCGATCTCAAGCGACAGTCTCTCCGCGAGCGGCGCGACGGTCGAAAGACAGCGCTTCGCCCTGCTCGAGACGATCTGCCGCGGGTCATAGGCAAGGAGGATCTCCGCGATCGCCAGAGCCTGCTGCTCGCCCTTTGCGGTGAGGGGACGGAGGTAATCGGGCTGCTCGTAGACACCGCGATCGCCGGCATCCGCGTGGCGGACGAGGATGATCCGATCCGATGATGCGAACGCGCCGCCCATCATCAGGCCCCACCGATCAGGGCGCCGATTCCGTAGGTCACGCCGCCTGCCACGGCACAGATGAGCAGCGACCGCAGTGCCGAGAACCCCGGGGAACGCAGTGTGAAGAACGAGAGCCCGGCTCCGACGGTGACCGACGCGAGCACCGTCAGACCGATGGCCACGAGCGCGACGGTCAGTGACCCTGAACCCCCGAGGAACGGAATGAGGGGGATGAACGCGCCGAGTGCGAAGGTGAGGAATGAACTCGTCGCGGCCTGCATTGGAGAGCCGAGCCATCCCGGATCGATGCCGAGCTCCTCGCGCGCGTGCGCGGCGAGCGCGAGCTTGGGATCCGACATCAGCTCGATCGCGAGTTGATGCGCCACATCGACCGAGATTCCGCGTTTGACGTAGATCGCCTCGAGCTCGAGTAGCTCTGCGGCCGGCTGGTTCTCCAGCTCGTCCCTCTCTGTCGCGAGCTCCCTCTCGAATACCTCGCGTTGGCCGCTCATCGAGATGTACTCACCCGCCGCCATCGAGAAGGAACCACCGAAGAGGCCCGCGAGGCCCGCGAGGCGAATGACTCCTCCTCCAGGGTGGGCGCCGAGGGTGCCGAGCACGAGAGAGACATTGGAGACAAGGCCATCGTTGAAGCCAAAGATGGCCGCGCGCAGCGAACCGTTGCGCACATCGCGGTGCGTCCGGGTTCCGCCATGGAAGCCCTCGCCCTCGGATCTCCCGAGGCCGAACTGCGACTGGATGTACGTCGAGACCCTGTTCGCTGGCATCAAATCAACGCTAGCGCCGATGGCGAGCACTGATCGACTGCGTGTTCTGAGCGGAGCTCCATGTTTGGCTCGGTCGAGAATTCTTCAACGCTTCACGTGAAGTTCACCCTCCCAACGTGTTCTCGTCACTCGCGAGCTCGACAATGAAACGGGTCCATCCCTTCCCGCGAGTCCAATGCCCAGGAGGTGGGTCAGACGAACCAGCACAGCCGCGGTTCATGGCCCAAGATCCTCGTCGCCGAAGACGACGAGTCACATGTCCTCGCACTGACCCTCGGCCTCGAACGCGAGGGGTTTGCGGTCTCCGCGCTCAGCGATGGCCGAGACGTCGTCAAGGCCGTCGGTGCAATCGATCCCGACATCATCTTGCTCGACGTCATGTTGCCGGGGCTGTCGGGAATCGACATCTGTCGTCAGCTTCGGGCCTCTGGAGTCGAGACTCCGATCATCATGCTGAGCGCCCGGAATGAAGAGGTCGACATCGTCGTCGGCATCGAAGTCGGCGCCGATGACTACGTGGCGAAGCCGTATCGCATCAGAGAGCTCGTCGCGCGAATCAATGCTGTGCGCAGACGCCGGACCACACCCGCAAGGACCGAGGTCGCGCGCGCGATCGGACATCTCGCGAGTGCATCGGATGTGCTTTGCGTCGGAGCCGTGAGACTCGACAGCGCTCGACACGAGGTCTACGTCCGTGACGTCAAGATCGACATGCCGCTCCGCGAATTCCAGCTGCTCCGAGCATTGATGGAACACGCCGGCCACGTCGTCACAAGAGAGACGCTGATCGACAGCGTGTGGGGCTTCGAATACGACGGTGACACGAGGATCATTGCGACGCTGGTCGGACGACTGCGCTCGAAGATCGAAGATGACCCAGACGATCCTCAGCACATCGTGACGATCCGGGGTGTCGGATACCGGTTCAACGACCGTTATTGACGCGCGGTCCCTTTCTCGATGGCTCCTCACGTCTTTCATCGCCTCCGAGGGCGCCCTACAGTTGCCTACATATGATCAGCCACTCCAAGACCGTCCTGAACGAACCACTGCGCACCGACCTGCTCACAGTCATCCGCGAGCGCGGATACACCCGCAGCACCGAACCCTTCCGGCTCTCCGCGGGAGGGCTCAGCCATGATTATGTCGACATGCGCCGGGCAGTCTCGCGTGGCGAGGATCTCCTGCTCGCCGCGCAGGGCGTCATCGAG
>DAIDIA010000142.1 GCA_027459565.1 Acidimicrobiaceae bacterium
TACTCGATGATCAGCGTCATCTTCAAAGACGACGTGGACCTATACTGGGCGCGCACCCGGGTGCTCGAGCGGCTCTCCACCCTCGCGAGCGAATTGCCGCCGGGAGTGACGCCGACCCGTCCCTTCGAGGATCTCTCCGTCGAACGAGATCAGGAGAACGTTCTCGCGCTCGATCTCCTCGAATCCAAAGAGGTGCGCCTTCATCCAGACCCCACGGCCGTCGGGATCACGTATCGAGACATGGCCCCACAACATGTCGCCGAGCCCTTCGTCACCGAGGATGTGGCTCGCCTGAACGATCACGCCGATCGGGTCATCAATTTCTTTGTCGGATTTTTCCATTTCATTCCTTCGGTTGCAGGTGCGACGGCGTATCAGGAGAGCGCCGCGGCCTCGAGTTCGTCCATTTCGGCCTCGCTGTAGTAACCGCGGGCGACGGCGTCCGCTGCCTCCTGGACATGCCTGGGCTCAGAGAGTCCGAGGATCGCGGTGGAGATGCCGGGCTTCGAGATGACGTAGCGGATCGCCGTCGAGACCACTGACTCGTGGTGTGCATCGGCAAACGCGCGGATCTTCTTGACTCGCTCGTCGCCAGCCTCCTCCGTCGCGAGTATTCCGCGGCCAAGTACCTGGATCGCCATCACGCCGACGCTGTTCTGCTGGGCGGCCTGGATCACCTGTTGGTAGTTCGCGCCGGTGTACTCCGGCGGCATCGCAACGCCAGCCGAGGGGTTCAAGAGGGAGAAGGAGGCGTTGATCGATCCGAAGGCGCCTGACTCGAGCGCCTCGACAATGGCACCGGGGTCTCCGCCGTAGGAGGTGAACCCCGTGGTCCGGATCACCTTCGCATCCATGAGCTCTTGCAGCGCGCTCGCCACGCCGTTCTTGCCGAACACCTCACGAAGGTTCAGCAGCGCTCCAACATTCATGATCTCGCCATCTTCATGCTCATAGGCGACGCGATTGTGCGAGAGCAGTACGTCCACTCGGTCAAGTCCGAGACGCGCAAGGTTCTCCTCAAACCCCTTCAGGACGGCCGAGCGCGGGTCCTTGAGATCCTCGGGCTGCAGACAGAACTTCGTCGAGATCGACGGTTTCGCTCCCAGGTGGGCAAGCGCGCGACCAAGGTTCGTCTCCGAGACTCCCCACCCGTAGGCGTACGCGGTATCGAAGTAGGTGATGCCGAGATCGAGCGCCAGCGCGATGGTCTCGATCCGGAGATCCTCATCGTCGCCAACCATTAGCCGCGCGTTCGGACCACATCCAAATCCGATGACCGGAAGCTCGACTCCCGAGTTCCCAAGCTCACGTTGATCCACTGCTCTCTCCTCTATGTCACGGATCGGCCGTGGCCGGTCTGTTCAACGATCCGTCAGGATCCGCGTGTCCTGATGCTGTTTCCCGCAGCAATACACCACCGAACATCCGGGGTCGGCCCGTCAGAGCGGCCATGGCGAACTCTATTCCGTAACACTATCTAGCGTTCCCGAATTGCGTCGTTGGATGAACGATCCGCCTCTGGCCAGCACAAAGGGTGGAGCCACCTCAGGGAACGAGGATGCGTCCACATTGCTCGCAGTGCACGAGCTCCTTTGCGCTTGTGTGACGGAGGCGGTCAACCTCGGTCGCCGAGAGCGCGAGATTGCAACCCGAACACATTCCGTGGACAAGCCGCGCCGCACCGATGCCGCCCAGTCGCGCGCGCAGGCGGTTGTATTCATCGAGCAGGGAATCGGGAAGCGAGGTCGCGAGCGCATCCCGGGCGGAGACGACCTCCTCGAGCTGGCGCGTCAGCTCCTTGCGCTCCTCCGTCATGGCCTGATGGAGTCGGAGTGCCTTGGTGTGAAGCTGCTGTTGGGTCGCGCGCGTCGATTCGAGGAGCTTGTCGAGCGGCTCGACAAGCTCCATCAGCTCGAGCTCCTCATCTTCCAGGACGCGCTTTCGGTCGACGAGCGAGCTCATCTCCTTCGACATCGCGGTCTGGTCACGAAACGAGCCACTGGCATCGCTGCGGAGCCGACCGTCGATCTCTTGGACTCTGCGATCAAGATCACGCACCTCGTCTTCGATCTCTGTCTGTCGGGAGACGTAGGTCTCGCGCTGCGCTCGCGTCGACTCCGTCGACCGGTCGATCGCGACCGACTGATCATGGAGTGCCGCAATCTCGGCCTGCATTGGATGACTGTCAATCTGGTGGCGCAGTTGATCGTGTCGAATGTCCTCTTCCTGGACTCTGAGCAAGAGTTCAAATGGGTTCAGATCCTCGGTCATCTCACTCCCATTGTCGCGTCGATCACCGCGGTGCGCACCCTAGCGCCGCGCGATGTCCTGGTATGCGGACTGGAGTGCCAGGACGAGCTCTGGTGTACCCGCGGCTACCGGGCTGCGCCTCGCCCCGTACTCGCGCGTCACCAACTCGCGGTTGGCGACGTCGATCACGACCGCACCGGCCTCTTGGCAGACGAGCATCCCTGCGAGGTAGTCCCATGGGCCGTGGGCATTCCTTCCGCAGTCGAGGTATCCATCGAGCGAACCCTCTGCGACCGCACACAGGTCAAGCGCGATCGCGCCAAGGGCGCGGTATTGCGACCACCCGAGATTGCGCTCGGGATAACCCGAGAGTCCGATGATCGCCTGGTTCAGCTGCCCGGTCGAGCCTGGCGAGATTCTCGCGCCATCTCGGTAGGCACCCCCGCCGCGCACCGCGTGGTACCGCACCTTCGATGACTGGTTGACCACCAGCGCCACGAGCGGTCCGCTTGCGTCGAGGACACAGATGCTCGTCGCGTACCACGGGAGGTTGCGCGAGGCGTTGGTTGAACCATCGATGGGATCGAGCACCGCGAGCAGGTCTCGCTCGAGAAAGTGCACGCCACTCTCCTCGGACAGGACCGCGAAGCCTCGGTCGGCGAGATAGCGCACCCCCGCCTCGTCGGCCGCGATGTCAATCCGGTACTGACCTGCTCGGGCGCCCTCTGCCCGCCAATCGGCAATGTCGGAGACGGCGTGGGCAATCGACTCTGCGCAACCGACGAGCGTCTCGATCAGTCCCGCTGAATCCATGAGCCTCCACGCTAGGCGAGACGCAGACACTGCCGGCGAACACGCGACGGGGTCTGACCATCTTCGGTGCGCCTACACTCGACACATGGCGGTGATCGACGTAGCGGGATATGTGACTGAACTGAAGGACCACTGCGTCGATCACGGGTTTCACGTCCATGACGAACGCCACTTCGTCGAGACCTATTCACTCCGGCAGTTCTGGGAGGTTGATCTGCACCCCGAGGAGGGCTGCGGTGGCCCCATCGACCTGCACCTCGCGCTCGAGGTCAGCCCGCGGACACTGCTCGGATTCGAAGACGAGGTGCTCGCCCTGGATGAGGGTGAGGATCCGCCGGACAGTTGGCACTTCCCACTC
>DAIDIA010000143.1 GCA_027459565.1 Acidimicrobiaceae bacterium
CGCGCGCAATCGAGCCGCCGCGCTCGGGCAGAAGGTGACCAAGTCCATAGCCCGACACGCGTCTCGGCATCGGAGGGCCCATCTCGTCTCGAATCGCGGTCCCGTACCGGGCAAGGAACTCTGAGCACCGCTTTGCGAGCGATCGGGCGAATTCGGAGCTCTCGTTGCCGAGCGCATCGAGTGTCGAGAGGTCGATCACCTCACCGGAGTAGGTCGCCACCCTCAGCGCGAGCACGTTCTCATCGGTCTTGCCCCAGGCGAGTGAGTGCGCCCCGCAGGCATTGTTGCCAATCATTCCACCGAGCGTGCACCGGTCATGGGTGGAGGGATCCGGGCCGAACCGGAGTCCATGCGCGAGCGCCTCGCGCTGGAGATCGTCGAGCACCACCCCGGGACGGACCCGCGCAATTTTGCGGGCGCCGTCCACCTCGAGGATCTGGTCGAAGTACCGCGAATAGTCAACGACGATTCCCGGACCGACGGCCTGGCCACCCGTTGAGGTGCCACCGCCGCGCGCGACGATCGGGATGTTGTTCTCGCGAGCGAGAGCCAGCGTCTTCATGACATCGTCTTCTGATTTCGGGAAGACAACGCCGAGGGGCACGATGCGGTAGTTCGAGGCATCGGAGGCGAACAGTGCCCGCGCGGAGATCGATGCGTCGACGGCTCCCTCGATCGATGCATCGAGGGCGGAAAGGAGCGCTCGAATGTCGCCAGCTCGGTCGGCGCGGGTCTTCATGCCTGGCGGACCGGGTTCTGGCTATCCGTGCCGGGGCAACACGGTGAGCGAACGGACCCTCTCGACATCGCTGCGGATCTGGTCGACGAGCTCCTCGACCGATTCGAACCGGCGCTGCTCGCGCACGTGTTCGGTGATCTCCACGCGAAGTCGCTCGCCGTAGAGATCGCCATCGAAATCGAGCAGGTGTGCTTCGACGAGGCACAGGCCCGTCTCGTCATAGAAGGTCGGCCGGCGGCCGATCGAGATCGCGGCCACGTACACCGCACCGTGCTCGCGCGTCACATAACCCGCATAGACACCCTCGTCGGGTAGCGGAACCGATTCATCACCAAGCACGTTTGCCGTCGGGAATCCGAGCTCCCTTCCGCGGCGATCACCTGCAACGACAGTTCCCTCGACGACGCTGAGCATTTTGCGACCCTAGCAAGCCGGAGCTGATCACAGCCAAATCACGCACCGGTCCCGCAGTCGCAGTCCACGTTCCATACTCGGCTCAGCTGCGTCGCCAGCTGAGCCAGACGACACCGAGCGCGACGAGTGCGAGCCCGGAGGCGGCGGCAAAGGGAGCAACGGGATCGACGCCGAACAGTACGCCGCTTGTCGCCGCGGCAACCGCGGTGGCCGCCGTTCGCGAGGTACCGACCGCTCCCTGCGCGGCACCCTGGTCATGGAGGCCGACCGACTGGGTGACGATCATCATCGCCGACGGTCCCCCGAAGACCGCGCACATCGCCTCGACCGTTCCCAGTCCGATCAGAAGAGCCACCGCATGCATGAAGGGATAGACGACCGCGAAACCCGCGGAGATCACGATCGAGACCATTGCCAGACGCTTGCGGTTGACCCTCTCCGCAAGCCTGCCTGCGGGCACGCTCAGCGCCGCATAGGGAAGGGCGAAGAGCGTCCAGGAGAGTCCGATCTCAAAGGTCGTCGCGCCCCGTGCGTCAAGCAGCAGCGTCCAGCAGGCCTCGTAGGCTCCTCCGAGGAATCCCATCGCCGTGAAGAAGGCGATCGCCCCGACGAGACCGCGGGTGAACAGGGTGATGTCCTGGTTGCGGTGGAGCAGCGAGACGATACGCGCGCTGATGAACCCCTCTCTGGTCGCAATGTCATCGGTCGACTCCACCTCGGCGCCCTCCGGGACGCGTTCCATATCCGCGGCACGCGGCATCTTCACCACCATGCGGCTCATCGGTACCCACGCAAGGACCGCGGCGGCTCCGGCAGCGACGAACAGCTCGCGGATTGAACCGAGTCCCGCGATCGAACCGAGGAGGGGTCCGATCGCAAAGGCGAACATCTGACTCGCATAGATCGCGCCAAAGGCGCGCCCCTGACGCTCGTGGGGTACCTGCGTTCCGATGATCGCCCCCTCGGCGATGCTTGCGGCGCTCGAACCGATGCCCTGCAGTCCTCGGAACACAATCGCGAAGCCGGGCCCCGCCGTGAGCGCGAATCCAATGCTTCCGATAGCGAAGACGACGAGTCCGAGAAACAGGACCGGCCGCGCGCCGAACCGGTCACAGAGTCGCCCCACCGGGTACTGGGTCAGCACGCTCGCCGCGAAGAATGCCGCCATGACCACGCCGACGAGACCCGGGCTCGATCCGCTTCTCCTCAGAAAACTGGGGAGAAGCGGCAACATTGCGCTCGCTCCCACAAAGAGGAGGAAGTTCGATGCGACGATCGCGAAGATGAAGCGCCGGTAGCGTCCCTGTTCCAATGCCATCCCGTTCGCCTTCACCGGCTCACGCTAGCGAGGATTCCCGAACGAGGATTCCACTTCGGTCCGCCTCTCGCGAGCGAAGTCCGCGCGAATGCACCGTGACACTAGGATCGTGTCGAAAAATCGCCCGGGACGGGAATAGTGCCGCGGCCTTTGGCGTTGTGAGATTTCGAACCCGAGGCTTTCCGGCTCGGCGGCCTGCCGTTCCGGAAGCCCGCGACGTTTTGCAGCCTGTCCAATCTTGACGATCGAGGAAACGATGACAACGCAGTCGACCGAGCAAGCATCTCTGGCGAACGAGCCCGATCCCATGCGGTGGTGGGCACTCGCGGTGATCGCCCTGGCGCAGCTGATGGTCGTTCTCGACGCGACGGTGGTCAACATTGCGCTTCCCTCCGCACAGCGCGACCTCCACATCTCGACGCTCAACCGTCAGTGGGTGATCACCGCCTACACGCTCGCGTTCGGTGGCCTCCTGCTGCTTGGGGGACGGATCGCTGACTTCGTCGGGCGCAAGCGGATGTTCATCATCGGACTCATCGGCTTCGCGCTTGCGAGTGCGCTCGGCGGGCTCGCGCAAGATCAGGCGATGCTCTTCGCCGCGCGCGCGCTCCAGGGAAGCTTCGGTGCCCTGATGGCGCCCGCCTCGCTCTCGTTACTCACGGTGACATTCACCGAATCGAAAGAGCGCGCGAAGGCGTTCGGCGTCTATGGCGCGATCGCCGGTGGCGGCGCGGCAATCGGACTCATACTTGGCGGTGTCCTCACGCAGTACGCGACGTGGAGGTGGTGCCTGCTCATCAACACTCCGATCGGTGCGGTGGCCGCCGTGAGCGCGGTGCGGTTCATTCGGGAGAGCCGAGCCCATGGCGACACCCGTTATGACCTTCCGGGCGCAATCAGTTCGACGCTCGGGCTCGTCGCGCTCGTCTACGGATTCACCATGGCAGATCAGGACGGCTGGAGCTCCCCGACGACGATTGGATATCTCCTCGCGGCCATCGCCCTGCTCGTGGCATTCGTCGTCATCGAACTTCGCACGACACACCCGCTGCTCCCCATGCGCATCCTCGAGGACCGCAACCGCGGAGGATCCTTCCTCGGTTCGTTCATGGCAGGGGTGGGTCTGTTCGGGATGTTCCTCTTCCTCACCTACTACCTCCAGGGAACCCTCGGCTACAGCGCCCTGAAATCGGGAATCGCCTATCTGCCCTTCTCCGCAGGGATCATCTTCGCCGCAGGTATGGCGAGCAAGCTTTTGCCCAAGTACGGTCCGCGCCCTTTGATGGGTATGGGTTTTCTCGCCTGTTCCGTCGGTCTCGCCTGGTTGACGACGATCGGCGTCCACACCTCGTACTGGACCCACGTACTTCCCTCCCAGTTGATCATGAGCATCGGACTCGGTTTCGCCTTCGTCTCCTTGAGCAGCACTGCGCTGATCGGCGTCGCCGATCACGACGCGGGTGTTGCGAGCGCGATGGTCAACACCACCCAGCAGGTCGGAGGATCGCTGGGGACTGCCCTT
>DAIDIA010000144.1 GCA_027459565.1 Acidimicrobiaceae bacterium
GCGGTCTGCGGCCCCCCGCTGGACGGGGAACGCGCCAAGCATCTCCAGCAACCGTCCTGCGCTCTTGACCTTCCAGACCTCGCCCTTGACGAGATAACGCAATCTGCGACGGGAGACCCTCGCGGAAATAAACCAATCGATATAAGAACGATGGATCGGGGCAACAATGAAGGCTCCCGATTTCGGCACGTTCTCCCTCCCTTTGACACCTCCGATGAATACGAGGTGGGAAAGTCCGACGACGATGACGCGGCATACGGCGTAGAACAGCAACTCGCCCCGTGAGGGAGTCTGAATTCTAGGAAGTTCACGGTCATTCATCGGCGTCACAACATCGCGGCAATCTCATCGACGACTTCTGCCACCGTGCGCGAGGTTGAATCGATTACCACCGCGCCGTCAGCAATCAAAAGAGGAGAGTCGTGCCGGGTCGAATCGATCTCATCGCGTCGCTCGATGGATTCTCTGGTGGTGCTAACGACATCCGGATCGACCTCGCCCCTCGCGTCGAATTCGCGAGCTCGTCGCATTGCACGCACCGATGCCGACGCCGTGAGATAGATCTTCAATGTGGCATCTGGAAACACCACAGATCCGATGTCTCTTCCCTCGACAATTCCACCGCCGTGCCTGTCTGCCCACTGGCGCTGACGCTTTACGAGTTCTTCCCTTACCTCTGGGTGTCTTGAAACCAATGACACCGCCGCGTCGACATCCCCTGTTCGAATCGTGGAGCTGACGTCCTCTCCGTCGAGCAAAATGGACGCGTTTACCTCAAGCACCATCGACCGAGCGAGACGACCGAGTGCTGGTCCGTCATGGACATCAACGCCCCGGCGCAATGCAAGGAGTGCTACTGCTCGGTACATTGCACCCGTATCGAGACGCTCGAGACCGAGACGCAGCGCGAGGGCCTTGGAAACCGTTGATTTACCGGATCCGCCGGGACCGTCGATGGCAATCAGCCGCACTGAAGCGCCTCCAGGTCGTCAATGAAACTCGGCCAGCTTGTTGCCACCGATTCGAATCCCGCGATCTCGAGCGTTTCATCTCCGCGAAGCGCTGCGATCGCAAGCGACATCGCGATTCTATGGTCACCATGAGATCTCACCCTGCCGCGTGGTACAAGATGAGGTCCGGTAATGATCAGGCCGTCTTCAGTCGGCTCGACGTTGGCTCCGAGTGCCCGCATCTCACTTGTGACAGTTGCAATCCTGTCGCTCTCTTTCACTTTCAGCTCCCGTGCATCCCGTATTACCGTTGTTCCCACCGCACACGACGCTGCGACGCTCAGGATCGGAATCTCGTCGATAAGCCCAGGGATCTCATCCCCACCGATCTCGGTACCGACGAGCTCAGAAGCGCGAACATGAATATCGACAACGTTCGCACCACGGTCGACGGTGGAGATATCCGCACCCATTCGACGCAGTACGTTCAGGAAACCCGCGCGACCGGGTCCCACGTAGACATTCTCGATTGTGAGATCGCTTCCCGGCACAACACTTGCTGCAACGACAAAGAAAGCTGCCTGCGAGGGATCGCACGGAACTTGAATCTCGAAGGGTCGAAGTTCCGAGGCGGAGAGCGCGACGACGTAGTCCTTGTCATCTGGCGAATATCTGATCTTCGCACCAGCTAGCTGCATCATCTCCTCGGTGTGGCGACGTGTTGCAATCGGCTCACGAACGACTGTCTCCCCCGATGCCGCCAAACCCGCGAGCAGGATTGCGCTCTTCACCTGGGCGCTCGCAACGCCCGGGGTGTATTCGATGCCGTGGAGACGACCTCCTCTCACGACGAGAGGCGCAAAGCGCCCATTGTCGCGCCCGTCGAGAAACGCCCCCATCTCGCGCAGGGGTGTGACCACGCGCTCCATCGGACGGCGGTGGATGGATTCGTCACCGACCAAGATGCTGAGGAATGGCATCGATGCGAGCACGCCTGCAAGCAGTCGCGTACCGGTACCCGAGTTCCCCATGTCCAGCGGCCGTTCGGGCTCTCTGAACCGGCTTCGGCCACCGTGGATGAAGTCTCCATCGAACTCCACCCCCATCATTGCCAGTGCAGATCGGGTCGCAACGATGTCATGACCGTCGCCGAGGCCAAGCACCTTCGACGTACCCTCTGCAAGCGCACCAAGCAAAAGTGCCCGGTGAGAGATGGACTTGTCACCGGGGACGTGGGCTCGTCCCGTCAGGGGTCCGCGACCGACGAATGTGGCAACCATCTCAGGTTGCATCAGGCGAGCCCCACGATCGATGGACGGTATCCGTGGTCGTTGAGAACCTCTTTCGCCCGTTTCCCGTCCTCTTCGTTGATCATGAGCACGATCACCCCCCGGTCCCCCTCTGATGAGTGTGCAATCTCAAGATCCCAGATGTTGATCCCGATTCCTCCGAGCAGCGTTGTCACCTCGGCCAGAACTCCCGGGCGATCGGGCACGGGAACACGGCATTCGGTCACATCCTCGGGTGAAGGTACCCGTGCCGGCAGATTGCGCCTAGCCCGCTTGGCGTAATCGAGAAGATTCACGAGTGCATCTCGATCGCCCGACAGAACGATCCGCCTGACATCGTCGAGCCTGACGCGGAGTGCATCCAGTGCTTCGAGCACTGCCGAGGCGTTGTCTCGGAAGATGTCGGGCCAGATCGCGGGATCGCCTGCCGCGATGCGCGTCATGTCACGGAACCCCCCAGCCGCGAGCCTCAGCAGGGATCGCTGTTCGGTCGATGCATCCGCGGCCACGGCCATAAGCGTTGCCGCGGTCAGATGCGGGAGATGCGAGACGACCGCGACCAACGCATCATGGCGGTTCGGCGTCAACAGGAGCGGGTCCGCTCCAAGCGAGGAGACAATCTCTCGCACCCTTTGCAGTGCATCAGGATCCGTGTATTCGTTTGGAGTCAAGACCCATGTCGCGCCGCGGAAGAGATCGCGATCCGCTCCGTCGGGACCCTCCTGTTCAGATCCCGCCATGGGGTGGCCACCGACAAATCGCGGTGAAGGAAGTCTTGCCACAATGCGCTCCTTCACTCCTGCGACGTCGGTGACGATCACCTGACCGCGAGCCCGCTCTCCGAGTACTCGAGCCGAGACCGCGACAACGTCTGCTGGGGGTGTCGCGATGAACACAACTGACGCGCCGGCGTCTTCGCCGATGCGATCGACGACGCCGAGTTCAAGGGCCCGTTCGCTTCTCTCCCGGTTGAGATCGCTTCCGCTCACATGCCATCCAAGCTCGCGCAAGCGGAGCCCGATCGAAGATCCGATCAGGCCGAGGCCGATAATCTCGCCGTGTCTCTCGTTCAGGGGCAACTTCGACAATCCGGGCATCGCCTTATTCGGCGAGGTCAGTGCGCAACACGACCGCACCCTTTGTGTACACGTGACGAATCTCTGCCCGGGACCTCATTGAATAACACTGGACCATCACGCGGATGCACCGTGCGAGCGCTCCCTTGACCCCAAGTTCAACGGAGCCGAACAGCGGAACGTCGTCAAGTCCCAGTTCATGGGCTCCCGACGCTGGAAAGGCAGCGGTCAGGTCGGAGGTAGCCGAAAAGAAGATGCAGACAAGGTCATCGCGATCGATCTCGTTTCGGACAAAGATCTCCTCAAGGAGTGCCTTTGTCGCGCCCGCGATCAGCGAGGGTTCATCCCTTTCCACGGTAGTAGCGCCTCGTATTGCCCTCAGGGTATTTTGCATCGGTCTGGAAGCCTATCGGCCAAGCAAACGCGAGGTCGTCCTCACCGCAACTTCCGAGAGCGTGCGGACCTCATCCTGAGTGAGATGACGAAAGCTCCCGGGAGCGAGCTGGCTGTCACTGATGGATCCGATCCTCGTCCTCACGAGGCGAGTGACTTGCAGTGATACGGCTTCGCACATCCGGCGAACCTGTCGGTTCTTTCCCTCGTGGATGACGATCTTGAGCACGTTATCGCCCACGTTGGCGACCTTCGCCGGCTGGGTGGTGACTCCAGGCTCAATCTCGACGCCCTCGCGCAGCGCCCGAATCGCACTGGGGGTCACCTCTCCTCGCACCTGAGCGAGATATTCCTTCTCGACCCCATGGCTCGGGTGGGTAAGGAGCTGTGACAGCTCGCCGTCATTGGTGAGGATTATCAATCCCTCGGTCGCAAAGTCAAGCCGTCCCACGGAGAACACGCGCGGATCAGGTGGTACAAGGTCGAGGATTGTGGGTCGTCCCTCGGGATCCGAGGCGGTCACCACGACGCCGGCGGGCTTGTTCACGAGATAATGCACGAGCCCGGGCAAGACGCCGACGGGAACGGAGTCCACGCTGATCCGGTCTGACTCGACGTCGACGCGCTGACCAAGGCGAGCGATCTCCCCGTTTACGGTGACCCGCCCCTCTTCGATGAGTTCGTCACAGACCCGTCTCGACCCGATGCCAGCCCGAGCGAGGACCTTTTGCAGTCGCTCCCCGTACGTCTCCTCCATCACTCTTCGGGACCGGGCCGCAGAACCTGCTCAAGGAGCTCGACGGTCGAAACATCCGGAACGAAATGCTCCAGTGGCGGTAGGTCTTCGAGGGTGTTGAGACCGAGTCGTTCGAGGAAGAGGCGACTCGTCCCGAACAGAATTGCCTGGCCCGGGCCCTCATCCCTGCCCACCGTCTCCACGTATCCGCGCTGGGAGAGTAGGCGGACGACCCCATCGGCGTTGACGCCCCGGATCTGGGCAATCTGTCCACGCGAGATCGGCTGCTTGTACGCGATGATTGCCAACGTCTCAAGTGCTGCCGGAGAGAGTCTCGAAGGCATGTCGTCGAGAATAAAGCGCTCAACATATCCTCGATATGCAGGGTGACTCTGGAAGCGGTAGCCACCCCCAACGTGTGCGAGTTCGAATCCGCGTTCCTCTGCTTCGTAACTCTCGGCCATCACCTTGCACAGTTCGTCAACGCGTTCGACGGACAGCTCCAGGAGTTCTGACAGCAGTTGACTTGACACAGGCTCCGAAGCGGTGATGATGACGGCCTCGATCGCAGCCGCCTCTGGTCGCCAGTCTGGTGGTAGCGAACCCATCACAAGATTGACGACGCCGTGTCGTCGTAGTCGTCCGCGTTCTCCACCGCGTACTTCCCATCCTTCGCGGTCCAGAGAATCAACAGGTCGCCGAAGTTTGCCGTCTGAACCAAGTCGATCATCTCGTTCTTGTACAGTTCCAAAAGCGCGAGAAAGGTTGCCACAAGTCTCGCCTTCGAGGTGTCGCCAAAGAGCAATTGGGCAAGCGTGATCCGCGGCCGGTCGGGAAGGATGCCCACCAAGAGGTCGAGGGTCTCTGTCACCGTGATCTCGTCGTCGTGGACGTGCACGGTTGAAACAGATCGGGCAGGCTGATTGGCGAAGGCGCGGAGGGCGGCTCGATGGATATCGGTGCTCGTTACACCCTCCAGCAGGTCCGGGGCGACTCCATCAAATCGCTCATCGGGCCCGGCTCGACGCGCGGATGACCTTGACGCAAGCGACTCGAGCGCCGCGATCTCCTTCGCCGCCCCACTGAACGTCTTGCACTCCACGAGCCTCGCGAGCAGGTAGTCCCGGGCCTCGAAGAGCGAAAGATCCTCATCGAGATCGACATCGTCGCCCCCCGGAAGGAGGCGCCTACATTTGAGTTCGACAAGAGTCGCAGCGATCAACAGGAACTCCGTCGCGAGTTCCAGATTGGCCTGCTCGAGGCGACGAAGCTCCTGGAGAAATGCCTCGACAATTTCCGACAGGCTAATGGCGTAGACATCAACCTCCTCGGCGGAGATGAGCTGCAAGAGCAAGTTGAAAGGACCGTCATAGACGTCGAGATGGACCTCGTAGGCCATGACACGACGATATCTGCCGAGCGGCGGGTCCGTGTGCGAAAGAGCCAAATATGTACCGAGGCGGAGCGGCTGAGGCTCGGAATTCAGACGCACAACTGCGTGCGCTGGGATGATGTTGTCGTGATGCCGTTGGCTCGATACACCGTCTGGTACCCGAAGAAACTTGTAGCATTCTCCAATGGCGCGAGTGCTCTCAGCGATACAACCATCAGGCACAATTCATCTCGGAAACTATTTCGGAGCCATCAGACCATGGGTTGCGGCTCAACGGAATAACGATGCTTTCTATTCGATTGCGGACCTACACGCGCTGACGCTCGATATCGATCCTGCTGCGCTCCGAGCTAACACCCTCGATACGGCGATCGTCCTATTCGCAGCGGGACTCGATCCGGAGCTCTGCACACTTTTCGTGCAGAGCCACCTGCATGAGCACAATGAACTCTCATGGCTGCTTGAGTGTGTTGCCACCTACGGTGAGCTTCGAAGAATGGTCCAGTTCAAGGACAAGAGTGCCAATCAGGAGTCGGTGAGGGTCGGTTTGCTCACCTACCCGGTGCTCATGGCTGCAGACATCTTGCTGTACCAGACCGAACAGGTACCCGTGGGTGACGACCAAAGACAACACCTTGAACTCTCAAGGGATCTGGCTGTTCGCTTCAACGGCCGCTACGGGACCGTATTTCGCGTTCCCGAGGCGATCATCCCTTCCGTGGGTGCCCGTGTCATGGATCTCCAGTATCCCAATCGAAAGATGTCAAAGTCCGTCGGATCCCCTCAGGGCACGATCAACATCACCGATACGGCGGATGAAATCGCCAAAAAGGTCCGGCGGGCAGTGACAGACAATGAAGCCGATGTCCTCTACGACCCCGATACGCGACCGGGATTGTCCAATCTGCTGGAATTGCTCTCGGTGACGACGGGAAGATCGCCGACTGATCTGGCGGAAGATTTCTCGTCCTACGGTGAATTGAAAGCCGCCTTGACATCATCCCTTATCGAGGCGCTCGCCCCATTGCAACAGAGGATGCAAGAGCTCCGCCAGGATTATGGCCACGTCGCGCGCCTGCTCAATGAGGGTGCGGACAAAGCCCGCGCCATCGCATCCGAGACGCTGGCCAGAGCAAGGGACGCCGTCGGTCTTCTCGCACAGCGCTGATCGCGGGAACCTGAGAGGATTACCCCTCCGGGATCACCTTTCCACGCTCGAATCAGCGCGTTCCAGATTGTCCTGGACGAGAGCGAGCAGCCGGTAGAGGAAGTGCACAAATTTCGAATACGGGGCCAGTATCAGACACGCCCAAACCACCGAGAGATGAACTGCTAACACCAGACCGTAGATCGAAAGGGAGCGTGCGACTAACGTCACGATGCCAGTCGCTCCGAGCACAAGCAGAGCGATCAGGAAGTACCTGTCCATCGAGGTCATCGTTCCATCGGTTGCAATCACCTGCTGCGTCGCATTGAGGCGGAGAAGTCCAGCGGATCCAATAATCAGCCCAGCTCCTCCAAGGGCGCCAGATATCACGGGAAGCGATCCGAGACCAAAGGGGGGACTCAGCGACAAGATGTCCTGTTCCACTGCTGCCGCGATGGTCGCTATGAGGCAGAGCAGGAATCCGTAGGAGACGAAATAGTGCAGGAGACGCCTCTCTGGTGAGGCGTGGGTCTCCTTGACGTAACATCCCTCCGCGCCGCCACGTAGGTAGCGCAGAGTCGCGCCGTCTCGCAGTGCCTTCATCCAGGGAACTAGATGGAAGAGCTCGCGCATCGAACCCCGCGCCTTTTGCCAATAGGAAACGACACCGGACAATCCCACGATCATGGAGAAACCCGTGATGATCAGCGACACGGTCACAATCGACTCGTAGCTGATGAGCGCATAGGGAGAACCGGCGGGGTCCAGAGGGCGGAACAGGGAGGAGAGACCCCGTTCGACTGCGACCAGGAGCGCGACGACGGCGAGGCTCAGGGTTGCGATGAGATAGGGCGTCAGACCCAAAGTTGGACGGCGCGCCGCTCTTGGGCGACGCGCCGGAGATGGAATCCGTGTCCGGTAGGTGCCACGCCGCACCTCAGCGAGAATCGCGGGTGGATTAACGCCGAACTCGTGGGGCGGTGCGTACATGCACGCGTAGAGACAGGCTCGACAGTCGTGACACAGATTGGCGAGGAAGATGATGTCGTTCTCATTCAGCACCGTTCGTCGTTCAAGCGCCGGATAGACGGCGCAGTATCCCTCGCAGTAGCGGCAGGAGTTGCAGATATTGAGCTGGCGTTCAGCCTCGGCGAAAAGCACGTTTGGTGTCCCGTCGCCCCGGTAGCGGTAGGCCGGTTCAACCATTGACATAGCGCGCAGCCTCCTCTCCCGCGATTCGCCCCCACACGGTTCCGATTGTCAATCCAAATCCGGCAAGATAGCCGGAGCTCAATACATTTCCACTCATGATCTCGCCCGCGGCAAAGGCATTCGCAAATTGTGAACCGTCCTCGCGCATCACCCTTGCCTTCGCGTCCACCTTGACGCCCATATAGGTGAAGGTGATGCCTGGTCGCATGGCAATCGCGTAATACGGCGGCGCGTCGATGCGTTGAGCCCAGTTGGATTTCTCGGGCGCGAGGCCAGAGGTGCGGGCACCATCGAGACGCGTCGCGTCGAAGGTGGTTCCCGGTACGATCGCGGCGTTGAAGTTTGTCACCGTCTGGACGAGCCGTTCGCTGTCGAGGCCCAGCGACTCAGCGATTCCGGATAGCGTCATCGCACTGACCGGCCCGTACATGGGCGGGAGAAATTCACGATTGACCTTTGAATCCCAGATTGCATATGCGATCTGGTTGTCCTGAAGCGCAATGTTGGTTCCCCAAATCGCGTAGCGCTTGGGCCAGAGGTCTTCGCCCTCGTCATAGAAGCGTTCGCAGTGACAGTTCAGCACAACCGAGAAGGGAATGGCATCGATTCGTGTGGCGATTCCTCCGTCGTAGCGCGGCGACCTCGCGTCGATTGCGACGGCATGGAACCCACGTTCTTGCCCCGCGCGCGCGGCTCCGTGATCGTAGAGCAGGGAGAGAACGGTGCCGTCGTTGTATACGGGGCCGCGGATGAGATAGTTGTAGGCGCTTTCGCCCCAGTAGCGCGCGAGCCAGTCGAAGTTGGCTTCGAACCCTCCGGAGGCGCACACGACTGCCCGGGTCTTCACCAGACAGCGCCTTCCGCCGCTCTCAACGACGAGATGGGTTATTGAATCTTCCTGCTCGATGAAACCCTCTACGGAGGAGCTGTATGCGACGCTTACCCCCATCGCGGAGAGGGTTCGATAATACGCATTCAACAATGCCTTGCCGCCGCCCAGGAAGAAGCGGTTGGTGCGACCGAGATGGAGCGTTCCAGACAACGGGGGCTGCCAGAGTGCACCATGGTCGCTCATCCAGTCAGGTACGGTCTCGGATTCGCGCACGGTGAGTTCGGCGAGTTTCTCATCAGACGGACCGCTCCCAACCCTGCAGAGGTCATCCCAGAGTTCTTCGTGAAGATAGCTCCCGGTGTTGTACGCACCCCCCTCCCTGTGGACGCAGCGCACGTTCCTTGTATGCCGGGTGTTTCCTCCGCGCACCTCACGGGGAGATCGTTCGAGTACGAGAACGCGCCTCACATGATGTCGAGCGGACATCGCGGCGACCAGCGCGGCATTGCCCCCGCCGATGACGACGACATCGAATTCCCCCGAGAGATCGTCACCTCCACCTTGATTTGCGATTGTCCTTGACTCCCCTGCTACCCAACCTGCGTTTTTGTGGAGATATTCCGATTCGATCGTAGTTGTGACGGACGTCCGCGTCAGAGACCGATACCGAATTGCGTGATACCAACGACTGACTCCCAAATGGAGACGGCATGGGCGAACAGGGCGTTCAGCGCATTTGGCGCAAGAAAGACAACGGCAAGCACGAGGATCAGTGAGAACGATCGAAAACGATAGTAAGTCGGCAGCGCAGATGCCGGAAGGAGTCGCTCCAACAAGACGGAACCATCGAGGGGCGGAATCGGCAGGAGATTGAAAGTCGCGATGACGATATTCGTGAAACCTGCCAGCATGAGAATCTGATCGACAAGGGGCCAGCTCTGGAATGTACTGACCGAGAGTACGGCCGCGTTTCCCGTCAGGTGCAAGATGGCACCCATGGCCAGCGCAATCAGGATGTTCACCGCCGGTCCAGCGAGACTCACCCAGATCTCCTGGTTTCTCGGATGGCGCAATCGGTTGATGTTTACTGGAACCGGCTTGGCCCAACCAAAGGCGATCCCCGTCGTGAGTATCAGGAGCACCGGAACGACAACGGTGCCGATTGGATCAATGTGACGGAGCGGGTTGAGAGAGAGCCGCCTTGCGTCACGCGCAGTGGTATCTCCGAACCAGAGGGCTACCACGCCATGGGACACCTCGTGGACAATGATTGTCGGAATGAGGATCAAGAAGAAGAGTGCAGATTGATTGGAGAGTACGTGGTGGCGGACCGCCTCGACGATGAGTGCTGCAAGGACGACGCCACCACCCACGATCCATGGTCCGTAGCGATGCAAATAGGCGCGCTGACGCGGCGTGGATGCCATTAATACGGTTAATTACGCGCAGACTTGGCGTCTGCGATACACGTCGTCACTGTTGGCATCGCCTCGAGACGGTCCGGAGAGATTTCCTTTCCGCAAACGCTGCAGTACCCGTATCTGCCCTGTTCGATTCGAGATAAGGCCGAAAGGACCTCTGCGAGCGAGCGACGGAGTTTGCTGGCAAGCGCCTCGGACTCGCCGCGTTCCGCCGTGACCTGGCTGCTGTCCGCGAAATTCGAGTCGTAATTCAATCCCGTATCCGTCGCCGTGGCGTACC
>DAIDIA010000145.1 GCA_027459565.1 Acidimicrobiaceae bacterium
TCGCTCGCGGTCGGCGTTCCGGTCGTGCTCGACGGGATCTTCTTCGGACTCGTGCACTTCGAGCCGCTCGAGCTGTTGGCGCTGTCGGGATTCGGTGTGTTGCTCGCGTGGCTCGCATGGCGTACCGGAAGGCTCGGTCCCGGGTTCGTCGCGCACGTCACCTTCAACAGCGCGACGTTCATCGCACTCGCCCGCACGCACTGAGGGCACGCGCACCGCGGAGCTCCCGGTGAACCTGTCGATTGGGCGACGCGACCGCAACCGGCCAGCGAATCGCCGCGCTGGGCATAAGATGTCGGCCGACGTGGCACAGAACCCAGCACTTCGCGCGATCTTCAAGGCCTACGACGTTCGGGGAACCGTCCCCGAACAGTTCAATCCGGCGATGGCCTACGCCATCGGCTACGGGTTTGCGACCTTCGCCGCCCGCGAGGGCGCACGGGGCGGCGGTGTGCCCGAGACGCTCGTGGTCGCGCGCGACATGCGCGACTCTGGGCCGGAGTTGATCGGTGCGGTGATCGCGGGGGCGACGCGGGCGGGGCTTCGCGTGATCGACCTCGGGCTCGGTTCGACCGACATGTTGTACTTCGCGACCGGCGTGCTCGACTCCCCGGGCATCATGCTCACGGCCTCGCACAATCCCGCGCGCTACAACGGGATGAAGTTCTGTCTTGCCAAGGCCGCACCGGTCGGTGTCGAGAGCGGACTGCTCGAGGTGCTGGCGATCGCCGAGGAGGTACTCGAGACGGTCGAGACCCCGATCGTCGTTCCCGAGGTCGAGCACCGTGACCTGCTCGATGACTTTGCCGAGCACGTCCGCTCGTTCATCGACGCAGACGCGCTCCGGCCGCTGCGCATCGTCGCCGATACGGCAAATGGCATGGGCGGGCTCGTCGCCCCCCGGGTCTTCTCCAAGCTTCCCGTCACCCTCGATCTCCTCTACGGGGAGCTCGACGGCACCTTCCCGAACCATCCGGCGGATCCGATCCAGCCCGAGAACCTCGTGGATCTCACGCGCCGCCTTCTCGAGACGGGCGCCGACGTCGGGCTCGCCTTCGACGGGGATGCGGACCGCGTCTTTCTCGTCGACGAACTCGGCGTCGCCCTCTCGGGTTCGACGACGACGGCGATCGTCGCCGACGCGATGCTGCGCAAGCATCCGGGCGCGACCGTGCTCTTCAACTGCATCTGTTCAAAGACGGTGCGCGAGGTGATCGCAGAGCGCGGTGGCACCGGTGTACGCACACGGGTCGGCCACTCGTTCATCAAGGAGGTGATGGCCGGGACGGACGCGGTGTTCGGTGGCGAGCACTCGGGGCACTACTACTTCCGCGAGAACTTCCGCGCGGACTCCGGGATCATCGCCGCGCTCGTGGTGCTCGAGGTCCTGAGCTCCTCCGGCGGCACGCTCTCGGAGCTCCGCCGACCCTTCGAACGCTACGTCGCCTCCGGTGAGATCAACCGCACCGTGGCCGACCAAGAGGCACTGATCGGGCGCGCACGCGACCACTACGGGTCCCTCGGCGCCAGCATCGATGAGCTCGACGGACTCACCGTTGACTTTGGACCGTGGTGGTTCAACCTCCGACCCTCGAACACCGAACCCCTTTTGCGACTCAACGTCGAGGCGCCGACGAAGGCCGAATGCGATGCGCGCGTCCAGGAGGTACTCGAGCTTCTCGGAGTAGCCGACCCGTCGTGAGCGATCGCGAGGGAGCCCTCTCCCCGATGCTGCTCGAGGTGCTCGTCGACCCGGTCGACCACGGGCCGCTCTGGTACTTCGCCGAGCGTGCACTGCTCTATAACGCGCGCACACGCAGCGCCTATGCGGTCAAGAACGCGATCCCCGTGATGCTCGCCTCCGAGGCGACCCCGCTCAGCGCCGCCGAGGCAGACGAGCTCGAGCGGACGCTCGACCAGGCGATCGAGACCGGAGGGCGCTAGGTTTCCCGGCGCTCCCGGGGGGCCGCGCGCCGTTCGCGGCCCCCGGCGCCCGATCGGCCCTAAACTCGCAGCGGACTCGGAGTGGGTCTGTGGTTGCAAGTCGATGCCAGTCGCAGGCGAAACGACCCACGTAAGGCAACCCTTGGTTGTCGAGCATGGTGCGACTTAGAGGTAAGACCCGCCCATCTCCTCATCGAGAGGCGATGACGGATGGAGAAGGGGTAAAGCGTGCGCATATCAGCGGTGCTGGATCGGATCGCCTCGATCGCCACGGCTGAGCATGCCAACTCCTCTGCGGGCGAGTGTGGGGACAAAGACCAGGTCAGCCGCTCCGGGTTCACGCTCTCTCCCCGAGGCTCTCGACCGGGGAACCCCCGGTCGAAACGCAACGGGTGACGACGGCGCGCAGCCTCTCGATCGTCGGACCGACGGCGTCGGGCAAGACCGCTGCCGCAGTGGCACTCGCGAGGCGCTATGGCGACATCGAGCTCGTGAGCGTCGACGCGATGGCGGTCTACCGGGGACTCGACATCGGAACCGCGAAGCCGACGTCCAGCGAACGCGAGGGTCTTGTCTGGCACTGCATCGATCTCGTGGAGCCGACGGAGGAGTTCTCCGTCGCGCAGTTCCAGCACGCGTTCGAGAGCGCGCTCACGCAGATCGCGGGGCGCGGCCATCGGGCGGTCCTCGTCGGAGGGACCGGTCTCTATCACCGCGCGGCGGTCGATGGCCTCGAACTCGCCGGGCGCTACGGGGAGATCGCCGTGGCCCTCGAGGCGCGCGCGGCCATCCCCGGTGGTGCCGAGACTCTGTATCGCGAACTTCGCGAACTCGACCCGATCGCCGCCTCGCGGATCGAGGCAACGAACGTGCGCCGCATCGTCCGCGCACTCGAGGTGACACTCGGAAGCGGCCGTCCATTCAGCTCCTTCGGATCGGGAATGACCGTCTATGGCGCGACGGAGGTGCCGATCGCCGGACTCGCGATCGCGCGTGCAGAGCTCGCGTCGCGCATCGAATGCAGACTCGCGCGCCAGCTCGAGGAGGGATTTGTCGAGGAGGTGAAAGAGGTCATCGGGCGAGTCGGTCGCCTCTCGAAGACCGCAGCCCAGGCGCTCGGCTATCGCGAGCTGATCGATTTCCTCGAGGCGCGCACCACGTACTCGGAGGCGACCGCGCGCATCGTTTCGCGGACGAAGCGGTTCGCGAGACGCCAGGAGGCCTGGTTCCGGCGCGATCCCCGGGTGGTCTGGATCGATGCGCTCGGAAGTGATCTCGTCGACCGGCTCGACGAACTGCTCACCTCGCCCCGACCGGGGGCGCGAATGCCGGAAAAGGCCGGGGGAGGCGACGCATTGTCGTGGAACAATGGCCAGATGGATCGTCTGACGCTCTACAAGTACGAGGGTCTCGGCAACGATTTCCTCGTCCTCGTCGATTCCACGCGTGCGCTCGCGTTCGGCGCTGACGCCGCGCGGGCCCTGTGTGACCGCCACCGCGGTGTCGGAGCGGATGGGCTGTTGCGGATATCGTCGCCCTCGCACGGCGGAGATCTGTTCATGGAGCTGCGCAACGCGGACGGCTCGATCGCCGAGACCTCGGGCAACGGACTGCGCTGCGCCGCGCTCGCGGCGTATCACGAGGGGTTGGTCGACACCCGTGAGATGGTGATCGAGACCGTCGTCGGATCGAGCAGGGCGCAGATCCTCTCCTCCGATGACGAGGGCTCCGCGGAGATCCGCGTGGAGATGGGCCGCGCTGCGATCACCCGCGACACGGGCAACGACCTGTCGACGAGGACCGCCTATCGCGTCGACATCGGCAATCCCCATCTCGTGTTGCTCGCGTCGCGCGATGACGGACTGGATGTGCGCGAGATCGGCCCGGCTCTCGAGACCTCGGTGCCCGGTGGGCTCAATGTCGAGCTGGTCACGCTGGCCGACTCGCGCGCGTCGATCAGGGTCGACACCTGGGAGCGCGGAGCGGGGTACACGCTCGCCTGCGGAACCGGATCGTGCGCGGCCGCGTCCGCCGCATACCTCGCGGGCCTCGTCGATGCGACCGTCACTGTCGAGAACCCCGGCGGCGATGTTTTCGTCGAGCTGTCGGGTCCACGAGACGCGCTTGAGGTGACGCTCACCGGCGTGGCCCGGCGCATCTTTGCGGTCACGCTCGACGATGATGAACTCGCATCACTCGAGCGCGCCACGCGCCATCGCCCGTGACGCTGATCGAGCGCAGTTTCCGCGAGCGCATCGTGCTCGTGGGCGTGGT
>DAIDIA010000146.1 GCA_027459565.1 Acidimicrobiaceae bacterium
GCTACCTTCTCCCAGCTCACAGGGTGTTTTTGCGTCGTCACACGGCCACGTAAGCGCAAAATCGCCTCCCATTCTGTGGATAACTGAGGCGCCGCTGGCAGCCGTTGCAGCCGGAAATACCCAGCAAATGCAGCTGGAATCCCCGTGTTTCCGCCTTTTGCCGTCTATGTTCACTCATGGGACCGAGCCACCGTGGTATCGGATCAAAGGAGGACTCGTGAACAAAGGCGAGCTCGTAAGCACGGTTGCTGAAGAGGCAGGCTGTTCAAATGCTCAGGCCGAACAGATCATCGGTGCACTTTTCAGCTCAATCGTCTCGACAGCAAAGAGCGGGGACAAGGTTTCGTGGCCGGGATTTGGGTCATTCTCCGTCAGCCAGCGCGCGGCGCGTACTGGCCGCAACCCCCAGACCGGCGCAACGATCAATATCGCGGCCTCGAAGGCGCTGCGCTTCAGCCCAGCCGCGGCGCTGAAAGCGACGTTGAACGACCGCTAGCAGCTGTGACCGTCGGCCCTCGGGTCGACCGCATTCCCAGGAACGACCCACCGCCGAACGAGGGTTCGGAGGTGGGTCGTTCCCTTTTCTCCAACGATCATGGAGACTTCGGGCAAAAGATCAGGTCGCGGAGCGCGCCTCGTCGATCAGCTGGAGCACGCGCGGCGGCGTAAGCGGCTGACGCGTGATCTTCGTGACCCCAAAGGGCGCGAGCGCGTCGGCAACGGCGTTGATGATCGCGGCCGGCGCGGCGATGGCTCCGCCCTCTCCCATCCCCTTGAACCCTCCGGGGTTGGTGAATGCGGCGGTCTCGAGATGGTCATATTCGATCTCGGGGACCTCGGTCGAGGTCGGAATGAGATAGTCGAGATACGTCGTCGTCAACGGATTGCCGTCGCGGTCATAGACGAAGTCCTCATACAGCACTCCGCCGATTCCCTGGATGACTCCCCCGGCGATCTGTCCCTCGACGACATTGGGATTGATCATCACGCCACAGTCCTCGCTGACGATGAACCGACGGACGAAGACCTTCCCGGTTTCGACATCGACCTCGCAGAGCGCGACGTGGGTCGCGTTGGAAAATGTCGAGGCAACATCGCTCGTGAACCGACCGAGCACCTCGAGGCCGGGTTCCATCCCCTCGGGGACCCCCTTTTGCGTCGAGGCGATCGCCGCGATCTCGGCGAAGGTCTTCGACATCGTCGGCACCCCTCTGACCGAGATCGATCCGTTGGTCACCTCGAGGTCCTCGACGCTTGCCTCGAGCGCCTCCGAGGCGATGTCGAGCATCTTCGCGCGTAGCTCATTGGCCGCCTTGAGCGCCGAGTTCCCCCCACCGATCGCATTTCGGCTTCCTCCGGTGGTTCCACCGAAGGGCGTCGCCGCGGTATCGCCGATGACGATGGTGATGTCGGCAATATCGACGCCGAGACGATCGGCGATGATCTGGCAGATCGTCGTCTCGACGCTGTGACCCTGGGACCCGCTTCCCGTCGCGACGAACACCTTTCCGGACGCATCGACTCTGATCGCCACACCGTCGCTGACGCGCCGCACGGACATGGCTGACGGCTCGACGACCACGCTGATACCGACTCCGAGAAAACGCCCCTCGCTGCGAAGGCTCGCCTGCTCCCTCCGGAAGTCCTCATAGCCGAACAGGTCGATCGCCCGCTCCAGGGTCTCGTTCGCCGTAATCAGGTCATAGGTCTGTCCGCAGTCGGTCCTGTGGGGGAGCTCCTCGCGATGCAAGATGTTGCGGCGGCGAATCTCAAGCGGATCGATTCCTAGACCCTTGGCGACGATGTCCATCATCGTCTCGCGAAGTAGCGTCTCCATCATCCACGGTCCCCGGTACGCGGCTCGCGAGGAGGTGTTCGTGCGAACGGCAGAGGTACGCGTGCCGACGACAGGACAGCGATACGGACCGGGGATCATCTTGTCGAAGTTCCCGCCGCCGACTCCGCCGAATGCTCCCACGTCCTGGAAGTGATCGACCTTCATCGCCAAAAGCGTGCCATCGTCCTCGGTCGCGACCGAGACGGTCACGAGCTCGCGACGAGCGTGGGGTCCGGCAACGAGATTCTCGTATCGGTCCTCGATCCATTTGACGGGTCGGTTGACAAGTCGCGCGGCGATTGCGATCGCCGTCTCCTCGCGGGTTACCGCGATCTTCTGGCCAAACGCGCCGCCGACGTCACCGACGATCACACGGACCGCGTTCTGAGGAAGGCGCAGTATCTTCGCGAAGTGCGCCACTGCGGGATGAGGACCCTGGGTCGAAATCCAGATCGTCATCTGCTGCGAGGCGGAGTGCCACTTCGCGACGACGCCGCGGGTCTCCATCGGTGAATGCACGTAGCGGTGCTGCTGGATCGTCTCGGTAAAGACGTGGGGCGAACTCGCGAGAATCTCATCGACTCGCTCAAAGGATGCGTTCGCCACCGAATCAAAGACATTCGTCTCG
>DAIDIA010000147.1 GCA_027459565.1 Acidimicrobiaceae bacterium
GTCAGGGTGAGGATGTCAACGCCGACCTTGAGCGCCTTGAGACGCTCCTTGTGACCCACGCCAAAGCGCTGTTACTCGTCGACGACCAAGAGGCCGAGATCCTTGAAGATGATCTCCTCGCTGAGAATGCGATGCGTCGCGACCACGACGTCGATCGAGCCGTCTTTGAGGCCGGCGACGACCTGCTTCGCCTGCTGGGTGGTGAGGAAGCGCGAGAGCATCTCCACGCGGACGGGATATCCGGAAAAGCGGTCCGCGAACGTCTGGAAGTGCTGCTGGGCGAGGAGTGTCGTAGGCACGAGCACGACGGCCTGCTTGTTCTCCTGCACGGCCTTGAAGACGGCTCGCACCGCGACCTCGGTCTTTCCAAAGCCGACGTCGCCACAGACGAGGCGGTCCATGGGAATGGGACGCTCCATGTCCTCCTTGACCTCCGCCATCGCGCGCAGCTGATCGTGGGTCTCGGGAAACGGGAACGCCTGTTCCATCTCGCGCTGCCATGGGGTGTCCGGGGCAAACGGGTGGCCCGGGCTCGCGTGACGGCGCTGGTACAGAACGACGAGCTCCTGGGCGATCTCGCGCACCGCGTGGCGGACCCGCGAGCGCTGGCGCTGCCACTCCGTCCCATTGAGCCGGCTGAGCGTCGGTGCCTCGCCGCCGGTGTAGGGGGTGATCGAATCGATCTGGTCCGAGGGCACGTAGAGCCTGTCGCCGCCGCGGTATTCAAGGAGGAGATAGTCGCGTTCGACGCCCGAGAGCGACTGGGTCACCAGACCCTGGAACCGTGCCACACCGTGAACGTGGTGCACCACGTACCCGCCGGGTGCAAGATCGTCGAAGAACCCCTCGACAGCTCGCGCACGCGGACGCGGCACCCGGTGGGGACGGTGTCTCCCGGTGATGTCTGCCTCAGCGAGAATCGCGATCCCACCGGCCTCGTAGATGAACCCGCGCTCGAGCGATGCGACCACGACGTGGACCATCGCGCGTCGCAGCCGTTCCTCGTAGCTCCCGGCCTCCGTCTCGTCGCCAAGGAAGAGACGGTCGATCGTCAATCCCTCGGCCTCGAGCACGACCGAGAGCCGCTCGGCGCTTCCGATACCATCCGCGCAGATGATGACGGGCATCTCTTTTCTCACGAGCTCGCCGATGCGTCGCGCGAGCACCGAACCCTCACCGCGCACGACCGGCCAGCCGGTTGCGCGCACGCCCTCGGCCTCCGGCGACTCCGCGGTCGTCGGCATCGAGATCGTCGGTGCATCGGCCCTCGCGAGCAGATGCTCGAAGTCGACGTGCAGTCGCGGGAACACCGCGCCCGTGTCGGCGAGTCCGACCCCCCATGTCGAGGCGAGCGAGGTCGCGAGCGCGGCCTCCTCGCCGATGATGTCGAGCGCCCGATCGCGCATCCGGCGTGGCTCGATCAACACGACGCGATCGTTGGCGCGCAACAGGTCACCGAGGAGCATCTCCTCGTCCTCGAGCCAGGGCAGGAATGACTCGATGCCGTCAAAGACCTCGCCGGCGGCGATCCTCGAGAACTGCTCCTGTGCGTAGTGCTCCGACAGGGCGAGACGTGATGCCCGTTCTCGATGGGCACGGGTGAGGGAGAACTCGCGGCACGCGAAGATCTCCGCCACGTCGAGGTCGCGGACCGAGCGCTGGTCGGCGAGGTCGAACTCGGTCAGGCGATCGATCTCGTCCCCGAAACAGTCGATCCGGACACCGATCTCCCCCGTGGAGGGGTAGATGTCGACGATGCCGCCGCGCACCGCGATCTCTCCGCGGTGTTCAACCTGATACTCGCGTCGGTATCCGAGTTCGACCGCCCGTCGCACGATCTCGTCGACGCCGATCGAGTCGCCCCTCGCGAGCTTGAACGATCCCGCGGGTTCGCCGGAGGCCATTCTCTGCAACAGCGCCTTGACCGGAGCGACCACGCAGAGCGAGGGAGCCTCCCCGGGGCCAGCGAGATGCTGGGAGTTGATGCGCGCAAGCGTGCGCATCCGCAGTCCCATGGTCTCGACGTTCGGAGAGACGCGCTCGAAGGGGAGCGTCTCCCACGCGGGAAACGGGTACACCCGCTCCTCGCCGAGGAACGCGTGCAGCTCGTGGACGAGTCGTTCGGCGTCCTGGGTGGTCGGAGTAGCGAAGAGCACCACCGGTGCGGCCCCGAGATCGGCGATCGACGCGCAGACGAACGCGCGGATGTTCTCGGAGACGGGAACGAGGGCGTCGTCGGCGCCAAGCATCGCGCCAAGCGCGCGGTCACCGGCCAGGAGACGCGTGAGCGGACGGAGCGGCGCCCGATTCATCGGGCGTTGAAGTGCGTCATCGCCCGCGAGACTCCCTCTTCGACGATCATCTCGAGCGCGTCGGCCGCGCGGACGCACGATTCCTCGAGAACCGCCTGTTCATCTCGCGGGACTCTCCCGAGCACGTAATCCGCCCCGGACATCGCACCCGGAGGCTTTCCCACACCGATCCGGATGCGGCAGAAGTCGAGTTCGTGAAGGTGCGATCCAATGGAGCGGAGCCCATTGTGGCCCGCCGTCCCGCCTCCGCGCTTGATCCTCACGGTACCCGGCGCGAGATCGAGTTCATCGTGAATCACGACGAGATGGGCGAGCGGCGACTCCTCGTCGCCGAGGTAGTGACGCACCAACGGCTTGGCGGCGAGTCCCGATTCATTCATGAATGTCGTCGGTATGGCGAGAACGACGCGGGTGGCATTGAGCTGCGCGATCGCGACGCGTGCCATCTCCCGCCTCTGTGGGCCAAAGACGACATGGTGGCGCGCCGCGAGGAGTTCAACGGCTCGCGAGCCGACGTTGTGACGGGTGCGCTCGAAGCGAGTTCCGGGATTGCCCAGTCCAATGACCAAAAGTGCCGTCATCACATGATCGTGGAGCCCGGTGCGGCCGAGGAGACCGAGGGTGGCTTAACTGCCCTCGGTCGTAGCTGGCTCTTCGGCGGCGGGCGTCTCGCCCGGAGTCTCGGCCTCGATGGTTCCGCGTGGGGCGATCGCCGTCGCGACCGTGGTCTCGGGATCGACATCAAAGATGACGCCCGCGGGAACGGCGATCTCGCTGACGCGGATCGCGTGTCCAAGCTCAAGATGCGAGATGTCGATCTCGAGGTGCGCAGGGATGTCCGCAGGCTTTGCCTTCACGTGCAAGGTGAAGAGCGCCTGGTCCACATTGCCACCTGCCCGTGTGACATTGAGGGCCTCGCCCACCAAGACGAGGGGAACCTCGGCGGAGACGACCTCGTCGCGGTTGACAACGAGGAAATCGACGTGGGCAATGGTCCGGCGGATCGGATGACGCTGGAGGTCGCGCGCCATCGCGAGGTGCTTCTCCTTCCCGATCTTGAGATCGAAAAGCACGTTCTCGCCGGCATCGGTCGCGAAGGCCTGACGAAGCGCCCGGCTGTCAACGCTGATCGCGATCGGCTGCTCACCGTGGCCATAGACGACAGCGGGGATCCGGCCCGATGCGCGAAGGCGACGCGATGCGCTGCTCCCCTGTTCGTTCCTTTGCTCGGCAACGAGAGCTATATCGGCCATGGTGACGCGCTCCTCTTGGGCGAATTCGCAGTTGACCGCCGACAACTTTGCCGACAGGGGCCCAAACATCCGTCGCTCGGGCGTATCCATTCTAGGCGATGGCGCAACCCCCGCTCACACCACCCCGTGCCCGGCTACGGGTTCAATGAATACGTGGGTCTCCGGTGCTCACGAGAGGTTCTGGCCACCGAAGATCTCCGAGACCGAGGAGTCGGTGAAGACCGCGTTGATGGCGTCTGCGATGACCGGCGCGACCGAGAGCACCTCGAGATTGGCGATCGGTCGGCTCATGTCCACGGGCAGCGTGTTCGTCACGACGATCCGCGAGATCGGAGCCGCGAGAAGCCGCTCGCGCGCGGGATCGGACAGCACGGGATGGGTTGCCATCACCCAGACGTCGGTCGCGCCGGCGTCGACGAGGCGCCCCGCGGCGGCGCAGACCGTCCCCGCGGTGTCGATCATGTCGTCGATGATCACGCAACGTCGGCCCTCGACCGATCCGATCACCTCGAGCGCCTCGACGGTGTTGATCTGTCCCTTGGGGCGTCGCTTGTGCACGAAGGCAAGGTCCGCGCCGAGCTGCTGGGCAAACCGTTCGGCGACTTTGACCCGACCGGCATCCGGGGAGACGATCACCATCTCTTCGGGATTGTCGCGGCGCAGATACTCGAGCAGAACCGGAGCCGCGGTGAGGTGGTCGACGGGAAAGTCGAAGAATCCCTGGATCTGGCCCGAGTGCAGGTCGATGCTGACCACCCGCGTCGCACCCGCCGCAGTCAGGAGGTCCGCGAGCAACTTGGCGGTGATCGGTTCGCGACCTGCGGACTTGCGGTCCTGGCGCGAGTATCCGTAGTACGGACACACGGCGATGATCTGGTGCGCCGACGCGCGCTTGGCTGCATCGATCATGATCAGCTGTTCCATGATCGAGTCATTGACCGGCCGGCAGTGCGTCTGGACGATGAAGACGTCGGAACCTCGGATCGAGTCGTCGTAGCGGCAGTGGATCTGACCGTCCGCGAACTCGGTGAGATGGGCCTCGCCGATCTCGATCCCAAGACAGCTGGCGATCTCGCGGGCGAGTGCCGGGTGCGAACGACCGCTGAACAGTTCGAGGCGCCGCTGCGGCACTAACTCCATGGGAGATCCCTTTCACTGAAAGATTTCGCCAACCGACGATTCACGCGCAACATCGATCGACTCAATGCGCCTCCTCGACGTTCCGACGCCTACAAACTAGGTCAGAAGGGAGTGGCCGTTGAGAAGTACGGGCCCGTGACCTCGCCATCGGCAACCGACGATCCCGGAGCCAGAACGGCAAACGGTCCGACATCGGCGTTCGCGCCGATCTGGGCACGACGCGCGTCCACCGAGCGGAGTGTCGCGCCACAGCCGACGGTCGTGTCGACGAGGTGGCAGTCCGGTCCCATGGTCACGCCGCTCCCGATCACGGTCTTGCCTTCGAGTACGACGTTCGGATAGATGATGACCTCGTCGCCAAGCTCGACGGTGGTGTCGAGGTAGACCGCACGGGGGTTCAACATCGAGACGCCGCGGCGCATCCATGCGCCGTTGATCCGGTCGCGGAGTGTCTCTTGCGCGATGGCGAGCTGCAACTGGTCGTTCACGCCCGCAACCTCGCGAGCGTCGTCGACGACCATCGATCCAACGGAGTATCCCGCGTCTCCAAGTACGCCGATGACGTCGGTGAGGTAGTACTCGCCCTGCGCATTGTCGGGAAGAATGCGACGAAGGCTGGGCGCGAGAAGCGCGGGATCGAAGCAGTAGATGGAGGTACCGACCTCGCGGATCTCGCGCTCATCATCCGTGGCGTCGCGGTGTTCGACGATTCTCGAGACGCGTCCGTTCCTCGATCTGACGATCCGGCCATAGCCCGTCGGATCCTCCATCACCGCGCTGAGCAGCGTGGCACCGGCGCGCTGACTCCGGTGCAGCTCGACGAGGCGGCGGAGCGTCTCGGGACGGACCAGGGGTGCGTCGCCGGGAAGCACGATCAACTCGCCCTCGTCGGGCTCTCTGCCCCGGTCGAACCCGGTCAGGCCGACCGCGACGGCATCGCCGGTTCCACGTCGCTCGTGTTGTTCGACAAAGCTCAGCGGGAGACCCGCAGGAGCCTCCGCCTCGACTGCCTTGACCACCTCGACGCTCTGGAATCCGACGACCACGACGACCTCGTCGACACCAAGCTCGCTGAGACAGTCGAGCACGTGCAGGACCATCGGGCGACCACACAGCCGATGCAGCGGCTTCGGAGTCGACGAGCGCATGCGCGAACCCTCCCCAGCCGCAAGGACGATCGCCCGGATTGGCTGAGGGTTCATCTCCCCATTCTTCAGCAATTCCCGAGCGACTGTCTCGCGAAAGGGCATCAAATGCTCCGGAGACCACCACCCAAGAACGGGGGAAGGTCACCCCGAGGTAGTTCCTTAGGCTAGGAAAGTACCCCCAACTTTGCTACGGTCGCCGTATGGCCATTGACTCCCAGCACCAGCCGGCTGCCGACCATTCCCATACAGACGAACTCCTCGCGAGCGCACTGCGGATGGTCGTCATGCGTCTCGCGCGTCGTCTTCGTGCCGAACGCAGCGACGACACCCTCGGACTCTCGCAGATGAGCGCGCTGTCGTCACTCATGCATGGCCCGCTTTCGCCAACCGCACTCGCACAGGCGGAACGGATCCAGCCCCCATCGATGACCAGGGTCATCACGGCGCTCGAGGCGCGCGGCCTGATCAATCGCGAGGAGCACGAGACCGACAAGCGCCAGTCGGTCATCGCGATCACCAGCGCCGGACGCAAGATCGTCGAGGACGACCGCGTGCGACGAAAGGTCTGGCTCGCCGAGATCCTCGAGACACTCGAGGAGAGCGACCGCCACGCGCTCCGCGAGGCACTCCCGGTTCTGGAGCGCATCACCAACTCCTGAGCCATCTCTTTCGGTCCACACGGCGTACGCGTCCAAGGGGAAGAAGATGACACGACTCGCAATTCTTGACGACTACCAGAACGCCGCCGGACGATTGGTTGACTGGCCGTCGCTCGGTCACGGTGTCGACATCGTCATATTCCACGAGCGTCTTGTCGGCGATGAGCTCGTCGAGGCGCTCGCCGACTTTGACATCATCGTCGTGATGCGCGAGCGCACGCTCTTGTCGCGAGAGGTGCTTTCACAACTCCCGAAGCTTCGACTGATTGCGACCAACGGAATGGCGAACGCGGCGATCGATCTCGTCGCAACAACGGAACTGGGAATCCTCGTCTCCGGGACGTCGAGCGGTCTCCATTCCACCGTCGAGATCGCCTGGGCGCTGATCCTCTCGACCATCAAGCGCATGCCGCGCGCCGACAACGACACGCGTGCCGGACGCTGGCAGACATTTCTTCCCGGAGATCTCGCGGGAGCAACCCTTGGACTCGTCGGGCTCGGACGCCTCGGAGCGGCGATGGTGCCGATCGCCAGAGCCTTCTCGCTCAACGTCGTCGCATGGAGCCAGAACCTCACCTCCAGTCGGGTCGACGAGGTCGGCGTCGACCTCGTCACCAAGGCGGACCTGATGCGCGAGAGCGACATCATCTCCGTCCACCTTCGCCTCAGTGCCCGCACGACGGGACTGATTGGCGCACCAGAGCTCGCCCTGATGCGTCCCCATGCGATCGTGGTGAACACCAGTCGCGGTCCCATCGTCGACGAAGGGGCGCTGATCGACGCGCTACGCGGGGGCCGGATCGGCGGAGCGGGTCTCGATGTCTATGACCAAGAACCACTCCCGCCCGGGCATCCGCTCTGCACACTCGACAACGTCGTGCTCAGCCCCCATCTCGGTTACGCGAGCGAGGCGAACCTCCGCGACTATCTCCAGGCCTCGTTTGACAACGTCGCCGCCTACCTCAATGGCGAGCCGCGACATCTTCTCGGTGGAGACTCCGCGCTGCGCTGAACCTCGGGACGCGCGACAGTCAGCGGTCGGTGGGCAACTTGGGGGCTCTGCGCTGTCTTCGAACGATGACCCACGTGACGATCGCGAATGCGATCGAGATCACGGCGAGTCCGATGTGCACCAGGCGAAAGCCAATGCCGTGACTGTGGTCGGTGACCATATTCTTGATCAGCACCGCCCAGACCCACACGGCCCAGAGTGCAGAGGCACGGAGTATCGTCGCCGACCTCAGATCCATCGCGTCGCGCCCCGCGCCACTCAGTTGCCCATCGGACCGGGAATCGACAACATGATCGTCTCCCAGCCGCGATCGGGAAATCCCGAGGACTCCGCGACCGCCGCCGAGCCAACGTTGTCGCGGCGATGCATGTAGGTCGCAACCCCGCCGACGGAGTAGACGTACTCACTCGCCTGTGCGACGAGTTCACGCGCGTAGCCGAGCCTCCGGTGCGTCGGTTCGGTCGTGATCGCCAGTTCATACACCAGGTCATCGTGGCGCTTGCATCCCACGCCAGCGGCATATCTTCGCTCTTGGTCAAAGGCGATCAGCACTTTGGAGTTGAAGGGTCGGAGCCACTCGGGAACGACCGGATCATCGGGAGAGAACCACTCACCCCGGGATCCATGGGCGACGAGCTGCTGATGGAAACGGAACACCCCGCGACGAAGCGTCGCGCGCGGGCCGCCGACGGCTTCGGCGATGCGCGTCTCGAGATCCTCGCGCCCCTCCTCTCGCGCGAGTGCGCAGACCTGTTCGTAGTACCGACGCGCCACCGAGATCACCGTGGAATCTGGCGAGGATATGCCGATGAAGGGACGGATCTGGCCATCCCAGCCGGGTCTGTCGCGATACGAAGATGTCGCAATCGTCACCGTCTTGTTCGCGGGCCACGCTCCGAGCCAGTTGGCGAGATGGCGCTCGAGGCGACCCGTCGCCTCCTCCGTGATGTCGAGCGCGATGGCGCGGCGCCCGTCACGCGTCTCGTCCTCGGTCACCATCTCCTCACCCTACCGCGCGGGTAAATATTCACGTTCTGTCCGATCCGAGATTCACCGGTGCGAACGCGCTGTAGAGACTCCGCCAGTTCGGCTTTGACGGCGTGCTGCGCGCCGCAGGGCCATTCGCAAAAACGCGGAGGAGATTGAGCGTCATCGTGCCAAGCGCGACCGATGCCGGCACTACGCCGAATGAGAGCCGGCCCGAAAGTCGGTCCGCTCCATTCCACATCGCCGTGACGAAGTCCGCCGTGCCCGAATCGAAGACACCGCCTCCGCCAGGCGTCGAGTAGTAGGTCATGTCGGAGTGTCCCGGCACGCCACGGGTCGGCGAGTGCGCGAGGATCTGCACGTTGTCGGGACAGATCCTCGGTTCGAAGGCATCGAACTCCGAACCGATCACGCCGCGGAATCTGCTTCCGCGTCGCAGATCCATCGATTCAAAGACGAACGCGCCCGGGTCATAGATCTCGAGATCTCCCGAGGCCCCGAAATCCTGGTACATCGCACCGATGAACCTGCTCTCGGGGGTCTGGCCCGGGGTCGTCGCCCAGGAGACTCCCGTTGCGAGCCATGGCGTGCGCGCGTATGCCGGATCCGCGAGATAGTCCTTGTAACAGATCACCTCGCGACGAGGACCGGTGCTCGACGCTCCGAAGCGGATCTGGCGATAGCAGGCATTCGCCCCGAGAAACGCGACGTTGAGTCCCCTGAGCAGCGCGTCCTGGACTCCATAGCGCATCTGCCATGACCAGTATTCATCGTGGCCGAGGCTGACGAGCACCCGATGCTTCGCGAGCTGCGCAGGATCCCGGTCGATGTCGACATTCGTGAGATAGGCAAGATCAAGTCCATGGCGCTCCGCGAGGTAGAGGAACGGAAACTCGTTGCCGAGCCAGTCCCCGGATCCATTTGCGTCCGGATTGGCATATGGCCGGTCGAACGAGACGACGCGCGAACGGCTCTCGTATTCGCTCATCCCGTTGATGGGTGTTCCGCCGTACAGGCTGTAACCACCCCAACGGTTGTAGGCCTGCCAGGTCGTCACGGAATTCTGCACGACGATCGCCGCGCTGCTCGCGTCATCGCGTACGGTCACGGGGATGAAATGGGCTCGCCCCGAACTCGCGCTCAACCGGATGAGGTAGTTGCCCGGCGGCCACGATTCATTCACAACGAATCGGTGTGCACGCGTCCAGTGACATTCGACTCGATTGATTCCCGGAGTGAAGACCGGTCCGGGCTGCACATGTCCGGCGAGGTCGCCCGTGGCGGTGATCAGTCGCGCACCGAGTCCCGCGTAGTAACCCATGCGATAGACCTCGACGCGGAATGTGCTCGCCCGGGTGTTGACGAAGATGGAGAGCTCCTCTCCCCTCGTCACGCTGACCCGGTCGGCGAAACCTTCGATCGGCGCGCGTCTGGGGTGTGCCTTGGGATTGATAATCCAGTCAAGTGTCCCCTTGCGGGCATTCTCTGCAACGATCCACGAGGCGACAGGCAGCCCGTCCACGGCGGACACCGCGGGGTGCGCATGTCGGCGTGGCTTCGAGACGGGTGGGCGTCGTGCTACGGCCGCACGGCCACATGCACCGAGAAGGTCGGGAAGGGCCGCAAGCGAAGCGGCAGCGCCGAGGCGCTGGAGAAAGTTGCGGCGATCCACATTTGGATCGTAGGCCGGAATCGGCCTACGACGCGAGAGACAAAGGACACGATGCTCGACGCATTGATACGTCGGTCGACGAAGCTGTGGCGCAAGACATCGCAGTAGAGCCTCGCGTCACAGGTCGTGCAGCTCGGGAAACTCCTCGAGATTCCGACCGAGCAACTCGAGCCATCGTGCGAGAAGTCCGGCGAGACGCGCACGGCGCGAAGGTCGCGCGACGTTGATCTTGGTTACCCGCCCAGAGTGTGGGAGACAGAGATCGAGCTCGGGATCGAAAGGGGCGTGATGCAAATCGGTTTCCGTGTCGTACCAAGGGCACCCCAGAGGTTGCGAACTCGGGTGCTGCTGTTCACTGCGGGCTCTCGCGATCGACGGAATCTCCATGGCAAAACGC
>DAIDIA010000148.1 GCA_027459565.1 Acidimicrobiaceae bacterium
GATCCTGCTCGAGGGTCACGGTGCGACGACGACGGGTTCCTCGCTCGAGCAGTCGGTGATGAACATGCTCTGGCTCGAGGAGCAGGCGAAGATGAACTGGTACGCCTACTGCGCTGCGGGACCGGGCCATCGCTCGATCTCTGCTGAAAATGTCCGGGAGATGTCGAGCCGTCCGCCGCTTGCAGAGATTCCGCATTTCGTCGAGCCGATGCGCGAGCACACGCCAAAAGTCGGCGGTGTCTGGACCTATTACAGCCAGGTCGTCGAGCGGGGCCTCTGAGGCCCTTGCGACCGGGGCCGCCCGGGTGGCCCGATCGTCAAAAACAGTGAAGAATGACAGGGCTGGCCGTTTCGCGCCCGTGGTCGCCGTCGAGGAGGAAGAGTGTCTGTCGGTCTACGTATCGCCGTCCTGATCAAGCAGGTGCCGACGATCGAGGGTGGTCACGCCACGCTTGAACTCGGTCCCGATGGACGTCTCATCCGGGAGGGCCTCGACCTCGAGATCAATCCCTTCTGCCGCCGGGCGATCACCAAGGGCGTCGAGCTCGCGAAAGATACCGGGGGCGAGTGCATCGCGATCACCCTGGGACCGCCGAGCGCCGAGGACGCGCTGCGAGAGGCGCTCGCCGCAGGCGTCGACCGGGCGCTCCTGATCAGTGACAAGAAGTTCATCGGCTCGGACACGCTCGCCACGGCGCGCGCCCTCGCGGGTGCGATCACGCTGCACGGTCCGTTCGACCTCGTGTTGACGGGACTCAACTCCGTCGATGCCGACACCGGTCAGGTCGGCGCGCAGGTCGCGGAGCTGCTCGATGTCGCGTTCGTTTCGGGGGTGCGCCAACTCGAACTCGATGGTCGCCAGCTCGAACTTGAGTGCGAGCGCGACGACGGCCTTGTCCATGCGCTCGTCGAACTGCCCGCGCTCCTCAGCGTCGCCGAACGACTCACCTACCCGGCAAAGCACACTCCAGAAGAACGTGCGGCGGTGGATCCGGCGAGGATCACCCGCATCAGCGCGGATGAGCTCGGCGAGGGTCCGTGGGGGCAAGAGGGGAGCCCGACCTGGGTTGGGGAGGTTCGCCTCATCGAGAACTCACGACTGGGTACGCTGCTCTCGGGTTCGCTCGACGAGCAGCTCGACGCACTGATGGAGGCGCTTCGCAGTCGCAGCGCGCTCGAGACCGGCGAACCGACGCCCAGCGAGACCGTTCCGATGACCGGCGGCGTCGCGACGGCGGTGGTCGTCGCGCTTGAGCCCGGCCGCGAGCGTTTCGGCCGTGAGCTCCTCGGGGGGGCTGCGCGACTCGCGCATGAACTCGACGGCTCCGTCTACGCGTTGGTGAGCGGAGCATCGCCAGCGCTCATCGACCTCGGAGGATATGGGGCCGACCGCGTGATCCGGCTCAGCGCCGGCGAGCGCATCAACGCCGAGGACGTCGCGGACGCACTGGTGTCGATCGCCGCGGAGATCAATCCCTCCGTGCTTCTCGCCCCCTCGAGCTCCTGGGGCCGCGAGGTCGCAGCGCGCTTTTGTGCCGCGACGAATTCGGGTCTGACGGGCGACGCGTCGTCGCTCGAGGTGGCCAACGGTCGACTCGTCGCGTGGAAGCCGGCATTTGGCGGCCAACTCGAGGCGTCGATCACCGCGACCTCGCCGATCCAGTGTGCGACGGTTCGAGCCGGGGCACTTCCCCTGCTTGCACCGCGCGATCACCTGCCGACCGAGAGCACGAGGCTCGTTGCGGTGCGTGGTCGCGTCGCCTACAGCGATCACCGGATCGATGAGGCCGCGGACAAGATCGCCGGAGCCTCGGTGCTGATCAGCATCGGCGCCGGCGTCGACGCGGAGCGCTATGGCGAGATCAGCCCGCTGGTCGAACTTCTCAATGCCGAACTGATCGCCACGAGGAAGGTCACCGACAAGGGTTGGTTACCGCGAACGCGCCAGGTCGGCATCACCGGCCTGCATGTGCGCCCGCCGCTTTGCATCGTGATCGGCGCCGCGGGCAAGTTCAACCACATGGTCGGAGTGCGCGCCGCGGGCACGGTGGTCGGCATCAACATCGACGAGGCGTCGCCGCTCTTCGCGGTCTCTGATCTCGGCATCGTCGGCGACTGGGCGATCGTGGTTCCTGCGCTCACCGAACGCATCGCCAAGGAGCTCACGAACTAACCGGTGGCACAGTACCGCCGCCGAGCGCGGTGACGCGACATGGCGAATTGACCAGAGGCTCTCGGGTGGCTGCATTCTCGGAGGCCGGTATAGGGTGAACGGGTTCGTGGATTGGGAGTCGGCGGCATCGGGCGCATGCCCGCCGCCAGGGAGGGAGATCCGTGGCTGACGTCGGTTCGTTCGTCGACCGTCTCAAGGAGATGGACACCTGCATGGTCTCTGACGCGCTCGACGCGCTCGGACTGCCGGGGGCGGTCGCCGGGATCCGCCCGATGTGGCCCTGTGGCAAGACCGCAGGGCGCGTCTCGACCGTTCGACTCGCACCCGCCTCAGAGGCCGCTCAAGGCGATGGCCCTCCTGTGCATCTTGGAGCGCGGGCGATCGCGCTGGCCGAGCCCGGTGACGTGATCGTCGTCGACAACCGCGCCGGATTCGAGACCGGCGGAGCGGGCTGGGGAGGGCTCCTCTCGCTCGCGGCGAGCCTGAAAGGGGTTGCCGGCGTCGTCGTCTTCGGAGTCTGCCGCGACGTCGATGACGTCGCGGCGGTGAAGATGCCCTACTACGCGCACGTCGCGACCCCGCGTACGGCGCGAAGGCGCGTCGTCGAGGTGGCGACGAACGAGCCGCTCGATCTCGATGGGGTCCGCGTCGAGCTCGGCGACCTCGTGCTTTGCGACAGCTCGGGGGTCGTCTTCGTCGCCATCGACAAGGTCGAGGCCGTGCTCGCGAAGGCGGACGAACTCGTGGCGCGCGAGGCCGAGATGGCGAACGCGTTGCGTTCGGGCGTGAAGGTGACGGATGTGCTTGCAGGGAACTACGAGACGATGCTCGACGCGTCGTCAGACAAGAAAGGCTGAGCATGGCAGATGATGACGTTGTAGAGGCACTCAAGACGCTCTCGACTCCGGTGGTCTCGGACGCACTCGATCGGTTCGGCATCGACGGACAGGCAGCGGGGATCGCGCGCATCACCGGTGTGGGAACCGTCGTCGGCCGCGCGTGGACCCTGCAGTACACGCCGATCGGAACCGAGGGAGGCACAGTCGGCGACTACATCGACGACGCGCTGCCCGGTTCGATCATCGTGCTTGCAAACAATGTGCGGACCGACGTCACCGTCTGGGGAGGTCTGTTGTCCGAGGTCGCCTCGTACCGCGGCGTGGCCGCGACGGTGATCGACGGAACGTGTCGTGACACCCCTCGGGCCGCGGAGGTCGGTTACTCGCTGTTCGCGCGAAGTCACTGGATGCGAACCGGCAAGGACCGGGTCCGTGTCGAGTCGACACAGCGTCCGGTCTCGATCGGCGGTGTGCTCGTGCGTCCAGAGGACGTGCTCGTCGGAGACGCCGACGGAGTGGTCGTGGTGCCGCGCGAGCGGGCCGAAGAGATTGTCCGGGTCGCACTCAAGATCGAAGAGGCGGAGCAGGCAATCCATCACGAGGCGATGCAGGGGATGCGCCTTGACGAGGCGCGGCGACGCCACGGCTATCACCAGCTCCAGACGAAGGTGGACTGAGCGTCCACACCGGCGGCAAGCATGGGGAGAGGCAGAGAAAGTCGTGGAGGGAACGGGCAAGTCAAAAGGTCTGGAAGTTGACACAGAGCGTGTCTTTGAATTGGGGAAGCCCATGAATGGAGGAGCGGCATGATATTGATCACCGGAGGTCTTGGTTTCATCGGACTGCACACCGCGCGGGCACTGATCGACATGGGCGAAGAGGTCGTGTTGACCCAGTACCGGGTTCCGCGAGCGCCCGCGTTCATCAAGGATGACTTTGGCAAGACCGCATTCATCGAACAGCTCGACGTCACCGACGCCGAGGGGCTGGCAGCGATCGGCAAGCGTCATCAGATTGATTCGATCATCCACCTTGCCGTTCCCGGTCTCGGAGAACTCAGTGCGGCCGAGGACTTTCGCGTCAACATGACGGGACTGTTGAATGTGCTGCGCGCTGCAGAGGAGTGGAAGGTGAAGCGGGTGTCGATCGCGAGCTCCCTTGCGATCTACGGTTCGATCCCCGAGCTTCCCCACAGAGAGGACATGACCTTCTCGCTGACGAGCACGAATCCGACGGAGGCCTACAAGAAGGCCTACGAGGTACTCGCAAACCACTACGCGGATCGCACCGGACTTGATCTCGTGAACCTCCGCATCGCAGCGATCTGGGGTCCGCTGTACCACTCGATGTCGAATCTTCCGAGCAGGCTCGTCCATGCAGCGGTCAAGGGGCTTCCCCCGAAGGTCGACGGCCCGCGTGGCCCGTCGTACCTCGAGGACGGCTGGGACCTGTGCTACGCGCCGGACTGTGGTCGCGGGATCGCGCTCTTGCAGACCGCGAAGAACCTCTCCGGTCGCACCTACAACATCGGCTCGGGCCGGGGGGTGAAGAACCGCGAGCTCCTCGCGGCCGT
>DAIDIA010000149.1 GCA_027459565.1 Acidimicrobiaceae bacterium
ACATCTCGGTCGACGCGCACGGCACACAGGGGTGACTCCCACTAGAGCGAGAACCCCGGAGGTTTGCCAAGGTGGAGCACGCTCACTCCCCCGTAGGCGATCCCGAACATCACCAATGCCGCCACGAGACTCCCCCGGAGCGACCAGCGGCGAAGGAACAGGAGATAGGCGAAGACAAAGATGGGATCGACAATCTCATAACCGAGTACGCCGATGAATGCGGTCAATGTCAGCGCTCCCAGCAACGCCACCCAGAGAAGTACGGCCTCGTACTTCTTGCCATGGATGTGACTTGACGCATGCGTCTCCTCCTCGCCCGAGACATCCTCGCCCAGAGGAGGCAGACCTCCACCTCCTCCAGTAGTGGCTGAGGGTGCTCGGACATCAACCGCGATGGATCCGCCCAGAGATCTCTCGGCACTCTCGACGTCACCGTCGACGCGTCGGATCTCCTCGAGCTCAAGTTCCTCGACAGCGTGGGCGAGTTGCGGACTCGCGCCTGTCTTCGCGGTCGACGCCGCGGCTGCCATCACGGCACGCTCGGGAACGCCGACGGTAAACCGACGCAGCCGTGGACTGAACCCCGCGACGAGCTGGAAGAGTCCGATCGCCAGTACCGCAGATCCGATGATCGTCGGTCCCAGATTCGCCGGTGACGGGTATCTCCGACCCTGGATGACGTAGAGCGCAGAGCCGACGACCCAGATGATGTCAAAGACCAACTCGCCCCAGGAACGAGGGGGCGTCGGCCGTGAGCGGAGCACCTTCAGCTGCGCCTTTGTCGGCAGCTGTGCGCCTTCGGCGGTGGTCGCCTTGACTGCCTCGGCAAGCTGCTGACGACGACGGTGACGAATTCCCGCAACGATGACCGCGAGGATCAACGCAATGAGCACATCACTGAGTGGCCTTTTCAGGAAATTCCATCCATAGATCGACGAGGTGAGTACGAGATTGTTCTCAGCAATGCTGCCGAGTACGAGACCGACGATCACGGCGGGCAGCGAATAGCCGAACCGACGCATTGCGACGCCTACACCTCCCATGAGAATCATCAGATATACCTGCAGGTAGATACCGGTCGACTCGAACGCTCCCAGCGAGGCGAGGCAGACGACGAACGGAACCAGCGTCCTCCCCGGGATCTGTGTGACCTTTCCGAGCACCGGAGCCATGGCAAGGCCAACAACGCTCGCGAGCAGACTCGAGACTGCAAGCACAATGACCATCCAGAACACCAGGGACAGATGGTTCTGCAGCATCGGCGGTCCTGCCTGAAGTCCGAGGATCGAGAACGCGGCAAGCACGACCGCCATCGCCGGGCCATTGGGAATTCCAAGCGCAACGGTCGGGATCAGCGAACCGGCCTCTTTGGAGATCGAGGATGCCTCGGGCGCGATAATCCCCTCTGGGATGCCCGTACCGAAGAGTTCCGGATGTTTGGATGTCTGCATCGCCTGGCCATACGAGAGGAAGTTCGCGGCGGTCGAACCAATGCCGGGAACAACGCCCGCGAGGACGCCGATGATGGACGAACGCAACGTCAGCCACGGCCGCGCCATGACATCTTTGATACCGACCAGAACCTGTGCGCGTACCTCGCGAGACAGCGCAACGTTTCCACCGGAATGCACCTTCGCATTCTGAGCGAACAAGATATACATCTGGCTTATCGCAAAGAGTCCGATCGCAGCAGTCGCAATGTTCACGCCGTTGTAGAGTCCCAGATTTCCAAAGGTGTAGCGAAGCGACCCGGTACTCGCCGCAGCGCCGACGAAGGCGAAGAGATAGCCGAGCCCACCCGAGAGAAGACCCTTGGTCACCGATCCCGCTTGGAGCTGACCGATGACGACAATTGCGAGGATCGCAAGAAGGAAATATTCCGGTGGATGAAAGACGTTGACCATGCGCAACATCAGGGGAATCGCCGCCACCATCACAATCGCGCCGAACCATCCTCCGAAGGTCGTCGCCGCTGCAGAGATCCCGAGCGCGCGACCTGCCTCGCCTCGCTGGGCCATCGGATAGCCATCAAGACATGTCGCGGCAGACTCCGGCGCGCCTGGAGTATTGATCAAGATTGCCGTTGTCGAACCTGCGTAATAGATCGCCGAGTGTGATGCGAGCAACAGGCCCAGACCCACGACTGGGTTTACGTTGTAGAGAAACGGGAGGAGCACAACGAGCAGCACGATCCCTCCGAGCCCAGGGATTGCTCCCACGATGACACCGAGAATCGTGCCAAAGACCACGACGCCGATTGCCGCTAGCGAGCCGAAATCCGCCCAACCGGCCCCGAACGCATTGATGTAATGCATAGAACCCAGCCTTCCCCTTGACCTGAGATACCGCCTGAATGAGTCGCGCGCCCGTTGTCTTTGAACGCGTCAGGCGCGCATCGAAACGGGGGCCCCTCCCGGTTCCCGGCGAAGTGTCGCCTCGAACCGGGAGGGGTATCCAACAGAATTGCTACGAGGCAATTCCCGTGCTGAGCGGCAGGTACTTTCGCAGCAGCGCAATGGTCTTTGCCTGAATGCCGTATTTGACTGCGGCCTCTTGCGCCTTCGGACTCTCGTATCCGAGTTGAATTCGGGCATTTGTCGCGGCGGTCTTGTAGAAGCTGCCATTGATCGAGGCATGGATCGCTGCAGTAAGCCAGTAGGTCTCCGCCTTCGACAATCCTCCGGGACCAAAGATGCCGGTACCTGCATCAAGTGCGGTCGCATCGGCGACGAGCGCGGCTGCACCGACCTTTGGCGGGTCCTTCTTCAACAGCGTGTACAGCGTTGGAATCTTCGGGTTCGCCTTCCACTTTGGATTCATTGAGAAGGAGAAGATCACCTTTCCACCTCCTGATGTCGCCCATGTCGCGAATCCGCCGCCCCAAGACTTCACAGTGGTCGGCCCATCGCCTCGTTGGATTCCTGCCAACTGGTCGGTCGCGTTTCCGTACGAGGTCAGGTCAGTCGAAGGGATGTGATAGAGCGTGAAGAACAGCGGCCCAGGAACGTCGCCGACGGATCCGAGTTCCTTGATCGGAACCGTGTGATCGGTGATGAGCTTGTAGACACTCGTCAGCTCACTGGCCACGGGTTGCGGCGCGCTGTTCGAGGCATAAAGCACCTCGGCACTACCCTCACCCGGGTACCCACCCAACCACGTCACCTTTGCGGGGTTCACGCTGTTGTTCGGAACCTTCTCCCAGAGGTTGGCGAGTGCTCCCTCGACGTCGATCGTGCCAATCACCAGACCCGTCGGGTCCGCGTGATTGACGTAGTTCCACGCGAGCAACTGTCCCCCTCCGGGCATGTCGACCACATCGACCTTTGCCTTGAGAAAGCTCGCGATGCCTGGTGCCACGGCACGCGCAAAGAGATCGTGAGTTGACCCTGCTCCGCCGGATGAGACGAGATCGATCGTCGCGCCGACAAATGGATTATTCGGTTTCTTCGCTGACTTTGAGGACGCGTTTGCAGCCTGCATCGCCACCGTGCCAAACCCGGTCAACATGACGACCGCTGCGCCCGCCAGTTTCATGCTCAATCTTGGTTTCAAAGGACTCCCCCTCGTCCGACGTTTTCACGGGTGCAAGTTCTTGACCCGCGTCCCTCCCCCTTCGGCACCGGTGCAGCCCACGAAAGACATCCGGGACACGCTTCGGGACCGCACTTCGTTTTGGCACCCCAGAGGATGCCATCCGGGCTTTCACCCCGGCTCAACTCGCTTCACCTCGAAAATGCCCTTCGGGCATCGCCTGCAAATGTGAGAGTACTTGCACAATTTCTTGCATGTCAAGGATCTGGATTTTGCAATCTCGCGCTCCCCGCCGGCGCCGCGAACAGCGGCCACCTGACGTATCGGTCACCGAAACACACACGAGGAGGATCGTTCGCAATGGGACCCCGCTGGGGACGCGCGGGCCAACGTCGGATCAATGGCCGGCCGCTACGGCCCCGAGGCTTCGTGCAGGCGCAGATGACAGCGTCGGGTACCGAGCCAGGTGCGATCGCAGAGTTGGACCGCGGAATACGCGTTCAAGCTCAACGTATCTCCGCTTCGCCAGATTAGACATGCCTTGGGTGCGATGCGCGTTGCGACATGCACGAACCCTGATCACGTGCCGGAGCGAGAGAGTTCGTGGACGACTTGCCCACGACCCCAACCCTTCACGTGCCGTGTCGGACGCCCGCGAGGAGGGCCGGACTCCGAGACTTATCCCGAGAGCCCCCTCGGACTCGGTTGAACTTCCTGATCTCTCAACGCACTGCAAATACCTGCAAAGGACGCGTGGTGGCCCGATGTTGCAAATGTTAGAATTTTTTGCATGGTCACCATGCGAGAGGTAGCAC
>DAIDIA010000150.1 GCA_027459565.1 Acidimicrobiaceae bacterium
CCGGTCTCGACTGCCAGCATGAGCGCGGCGAGCAGATTCGTCCGGCGCCGACTCGACCTCGCAGACCCTGCATGGTCATCGTCTGCCTCTCGCGATCGTGTGAGCCAGCGCACGCTCGCCAACATCGCGATCAGGACCGCCGTTGGTCCGTAGAGGCTCGTGCGCCGGATCGCCTCGCACGCGCCCTGGACGAGACCCGAGCCTCCGGCCGCCGTCGGGGCGACGCAGCTGGTGACACCCGCCTCGGGAACCTTTATCCACATGTAGATCATGGCGATGCCAACGGCGCCAACTGCTCCGAGCATCGCGACGCGGAGCTTCCTCGGCTCGCGCGTGCCCATCACCTCGTCAAGACCAAATCCACCGAGCATCGCAAGCACGAAGCCAAGCAGGGGGAGGGTGCGGTGCGTCGCGATCGAGCCAAGCCCAACGGCGCGGATCAGTTGCTGGATCGGGTCGTGATTCCCCACCTGATAGATCACCAGTACCTGCGCGGCGCCAACGAGCGCGAGCGCCGTGACTACAGGGCTCCGATGCGCACGCCCGATCGCGCGCGTTCCGATCGCCACCCCCGCGAGGACAAGCGCAACCACTCCGATATAGGCACAAGATTCGTAGTAGTTCGTGCGGGCGAGGAAGAAGCTGCTTCCGGCGAGAGGGAGTCCGTCGTAACCCTGCGCGAGGGCAAGCAGGATGCCGTGGATCGGGATCCCCTGCGCGGTGTCGGTTCCAGCGCGGATCGAGGACCTGATCACAGCGAGCCCCGGTAACCAGAGCGGAGCACTGAGCCCCAGGCCGAGAAGCGACCCGGCGCCGAACCGCAGGAGCGGGTCACGCCCGATGGGTCTGCCGGTCGCCCACAAGATTGCGACGACGACGAGGCAGAGCGCGATGACCGTCGCGCCCATGAGCACGTAGCCCTCGGGGAATCCACCATAGACGGCGAACGCGATCGACACTCCCAGCACACCGATCGGTGCTGGGCTGCGCGGTGCGCGCACACACAGAACCGCTCCTGCGAGGATGACCCCCGTCCAGCAGAACACCCCGCTGATCGACCAGCCCAGCCAGTTCGCAAAGGCCCCCGAGAGCATGAAGGTTGCGCCGGCGAACGTCGCGGGCAGTGTCGAGAGTCGGAGAAGTCGGGCGCACCAGAAGGTCCCGAGTCCCGCGATAACGAGCTTGACAAAGACGACGACCGTGAACGACCACGAAAGGGGAACGAGGTAACCGATCAGACTCGGGAGTGCGAGGACCGCGGATTCAAAGTTCAAGAACTGCGGCAACCCATTGCCCGAATAGCTGTTCCAGAGCGGGAACTGACCATGGTGGATCAGGGTGTAGTTCAAGGTGTTCCAGGCAACGCTCTGGTCGATGATGTCGCCATTGATGTTGTTGTGCACCGACGAGGCCGCTGAGGACGTCAATACGGAGAGACCGCGCCCAAGATCGGCTGGCCCAAAACTCGGACCCGAGGTGAATGCCGGAGACAGGTAGCAGATTGCGAGGAAGATGATGAATCCGATGCCGATCAGGTCCCGGCGCCGGCCCACCCGTGTCCAGATCACCATGTCGCACCAGAGCGCCGAGAACCGTGTCACGATTCCTCGTTCTTGCCCGGACTCATGCTCATGCGCTTCGGGAGCGGCGCACTCAGCGGGAGTGGCCGGTGCTCGCGCCGAGTACAACCTCGGCCTTGTGGAACTCGCGGATGTTCGCGTAGCCACACATCGCCATCGCACTTCGCAGGGCGCCGGTCAGATTTGTCGAACCGTCGGCGAAGTGCCCGGGCCCACAGAGAATCTCCTCGAGCGAGGCATGACGGTCCACGGCGACGGGCAGTCCGCGAGGCACACTCTGGTTCGAAGCGTCCGGACCGAAGTGGACGCCGAGTCCGGGGGCTTCGAGCGCGCGTGCGAGCGGTGCGCCCATCATCACCGCATCCGCGCCGCATGCCATCGCCTTTGCGATGTCACCACCTCGGACTGTTCCGCCCTGCGATATCACCTGCACGTAAACGCCGGTCTCCTCAAGGTGCTGGCTGCGCGCCCCGGCCGCATCGGAGAGCGCTGTCGCCTGGGGCGCTCCAATACCGAGGACGGATCGCGTCGAGGAGGAGACGCCCTCGCCAACCCCAACCAAGATGCCTACCGCGCCAGTGCGCATGAGGTGAAGTGCGGCCTGGAACGAGGCGCAGCTCCCGACAATGACGGGAATGTCGAGCTCGCGGATGAAGCTCTTGAGGTTCAGGGGCGCACCGCCCTTCGAGACGTGCTCGGCCGAGACCGCGGTACCCATGATGACCAAAACATTGAGCTCGCCAGCCATCAGCGCCGGGGCGAGTTCACTTGCGCGTTGGGGAGTGACGGCTCCACATGTCACCGCTCCACTCGCGGCGACCTCCCGGATGCGTTGCGTGACGAGCTCTGCCTTGATCGGCTCCCGATAGATCTCCTGGAGGCGCCTGGTGACCCCTGGGCCACTCAGGGCGGCGATCTCCTCGAGAAGGGGCTCCGGGTCCTCGTATCGCGTCCAGAGCCCCTCGAGGTTGAGCGTCGCGAGCGCGCCGAGCCGGTCAAACGCAGTGGCGGTCTTCGGGCTGACGACGGAATCCGCCGGTGCGGCGATGACGGGGAGCGCGAAGTCGAAGGCATCGAGGCGCCAGGAGATGTCGACATCCTCAGGATCTCTGGTGCGCCGCGACGGAACGATCGAGATCTCGTCGAGGGCGTACCCCCGCCGGGCGGACTTCCCGCTTCCAATTTCAACTTCAGCCACGACCCGCTCCCTCGAAACCGATCCCCATGGAGTGCGCCGATCACGCTACTCGCCCTTTGTGCTCCCAGCCTGCTCCCGGTCAGATGGCTCGGGTCTGCGCTGACGCGAAAATCGGTCTCCGATCCCGCTGATCCCGATACCGAGGGCCCGCAGGACGAGCGCGTATCCCGCCCCGAGGATCACGACCTCGATCACGAATGCCCACAGGCAACCTATCGCCGGTGGACACCAGGGAGAATGGAACAAGAACGTGAACGAGGGACCTCGGTCGCCGACGCTGTAGCGCCGAAGGGCAGCGAAGAAGGCCCAGGCCTGGGCCACCCACGCGAGGAGGAGCGCAAATGGCGCCACCAATTGCAAGAACCTCCTGACGCGCCCGCGATCGATGAACGACGCACAGACCACTGGGAGCCCGATCGCGAAGGGGAGCGCATCGCGGCCCGACCAGACGTAGCCGATCTTGCGCGCCTGTGATGTGGAGATGAGAACCGGTATCAACAAGATTCCGGCGCCGAAGATCCCGAGGACGGCGCGTTGACGGAGGTTGCCCGCGATCAGGCCCAAGGCGAACATCAGTCCGCCAAGGAGGTACCAGATGACGAAGGTCGCATGTGGCGCGTAGGTATCGAAGGATCCGAATACACCGATCATTCCGGGCAGGTAGTAGATGTTGTGGTGAAACGAGGTGGCGAGAATCGTCCACTCCGAGGTTGTGCGCGACGGGATCAATGCCTGGGCATTCTGTGACGAGACGTTGAGCACCGTCGAATGCTCGTAGACAATCCAGAACAGATCCGCGAGGCCGACGAGGAAGACGATCGCGGACGCGACCATCACGTCGCGATTGGAAAATAGGCGCCTCGCCGGACCAAGTCCCGCTCCTGCCAGCACGAAAATCACCAGAAGGGCCAGCCAGAGGGGTGAGAGGCTGCGCGTCGATACAAAGACGAGTGCGGAGAGTGTGCCCATCGCCACGAGCGACCGCGGCGGCGCCGACCGCTGTTCGTACACGAGAACCGTCAATATCGTCCAGAGCGAGAGCGCGCTCGTGGCCTCGAGACCATTGGGATTGATGACGCCCGCGAGATAGATGGCCATCGGCGTGACGGCGATCGAGACTCCGAGCAACAAGAGCCGGTTTCTCGAGTAGCGGAGAATGGAGAAGATCGCGCAACTCAGCATCAGAGCCGAGAGCGCGGCGCTTGCGAATCGCATCAAATACAGCGCCCAGAGCCCGGATCCGAGCAGTGTGGGAAATCCGACAATGACGTAGTAGAGCGGCGGATAGCGGCCGACGTAGGTCCATGCATTTCTCGAGAGATTCAGATAGACCGATCGCGGCGTGACGATAACGCAGCTCGCCGGAATATCGATCCGCTTCGAGAAGCAGCCGAAACCGTGGTGGGGGATCCTCGTACCCGGGATGTTCCCCCCGTTGCGTATCAGCGAGTAGAACGCGGGAAGGTACATCTCGGTAAAGGGGGAACTCTTCGCGCAGGTCCCGCGCGGATTGTCCGCGGTGTCGTTGCACTGACCGACGAATTCGCCACGCGCCGCTCCGGATGCCTTGACGATGTGGGCTGCCTCGTCGGGTCCCGAGACAAGCGGCATCGCGACGCTCCAGATGGCGATGAGCGCAAAGGTGACGAGAAAGATCGAACCGAAAAGCCTCCACCACGGGGTCTCCCGCCAGCGCTCCCCCGTCACCTGCATGGTTCCATTGTTACCGCGCAAGGTGGCGAGGGCGAAAATCGACCTTGCGATCGCACGCGGTCAGACCGCGAGAGACCGCGCCACGGCATCCAAAACGTTCCAGATGATCGCCGCGGTCAGTCCCCAGACGAGATTCTCGCCGAGCACTCCCGCATCGGCAAAGAAATGCACAACCCGTGCCTCGCCTGCGGTTCTCCACTCCTCCTGCCAGGCCGAACCCTCCTGGAAGAGCGTCGCGAGAGGGACCTCGAAGATCTCGTGCACCTCGCCGGCGCTCGCGGTGAGCTGGGCCGAGCTGTCGACGAATCCCAGGTACGCGGCAATCTTGAGTCCGGTTCGCGACCGCGTGAACACCCCGAGACAGCGCGTGACCGTGACCTCCGAGGGTTGGAGCCCCACCTCCTCGTGTGCCTCGCGAAGCGCGGTGGCGAGCGGCTCCTCGCCGCGTTCGACATACCCGCCGGGCAGGGCGATCAGCCCGGGATCGCGGTCAAGGTGGAGCGCTCGGCGCGTCAGCAGAAGGTGCGGCTCACCCGCGCGGTCCACGATCCCGACGAGCACCGACGCTTCAACGCCGGTGGTGTCGACACATTCTGGCTCCCCGCCGGAAAATGCGCTCATCACCTGTCGTGTCGTGAGACTGGCCAGACCGGCCCATTGGAGGCGAGACCATGATGTCATGTCGAGGCGGACCGCATCGGCAGGACGGGGTATGTGCTGATGAAAGTGATCCATGACCAACCGCGACTCTAGCGAGGACGGTCAGCCCGCGCCCTTTGCACGAAATGGCCGATCAACGAAAAATGGGGCCGGGCCCAAAAGGACCCGGCCCCGACATCGATCCGATGTCTACATCATTCCCATCTGGTTCTCGTGGTCGTGGCCACCGCCGCCAGCCGCTGGGGGCTCCGGCTTGTCCGCGACCGTCGCCTCGGTCGTCAACAGCAGGGCGGCGATCGACGCCGCGTTCTGCAGTGCGGAACGGGTCACCTTTGCGGGGTCGATGACACCAGCCTTGACAAGGTCCTCGATGACGCCGGTCGCCGCATTGAGTCCGAACGAACCCTCAGCCTGCGAGACAGCCTGAACCATCACAGCGCCCTCGTAGCCGGCGTTGATGGCAATCTGCTTCAGCGGCTCTTCGAGCGAGCGGGCAACAATGCCCGCTCCGGTCCTCTCGTCTCCGACGAGTCCCTCCGCAACAGCCTCGACCGCCTTGCGGCTGCGTACGAGTGCGGTACCGCCACCGGCCACGATGCCCTCTTCGATCGCTGCACGGGTCGCGCTCAACGCGTCCTCGATGCGGTGTTTTTTCTCCTTGAGTTCGATCTCGGTCGCTGCACCGACGCGCACAACCGCCACGCCTCCGGCGAGCTTCGCGAGGCGCTCCTGGAGCTTCTCGCGGTCCCAGTCCGAATCCGACTCCTCGATCTCGCGGCGGATCTGGGTCACTCGAGCGGCGACATCGGCAGAATCACCCGCGCCGTCGATGATCGTGGTCTCGTCCTTGGTGACCACGATGCGGCGTGCCCGACCGAGAAGGTCAAGCGTGACGGTCTCGAGCTTGAGACCGACCTCTTCGGAGATGACCTGGGCTCCGGTCAGCGTGGCGATGTCGCCAAGCATCGACTTGCGACGCTCGCCAAAGCCGGGAGCCTTCACCGCTACCGAGGAGAAGGTGCCGCGGATCTTGTTCACGACGAAGGTGGCAAGAGCCTCGCCCTCGACGTCCTCTGCGATGACGAGTAGCGCCTTTCCGGTTTGCATCACCTTTTCCAGCACCGGGACAAGCGCCTGAACCGTCGAGATCTTCGAGTTGACGATCAGGATGTACGGGTCCTCAAGAATCGCCTCTTGACGCTCTTGATCGGTCACGAAATACGGGGAGAGATAGCCCTTGTCGAACTGCATGCCCTCGGTGAACTCGAGTTCGAGACCGAAGGTGTTCGACTCCTCTACGGTGACGGTGCCGTCCTTGCCGACCTTGTCGATCGCGTTCGCAAGGACCTCGCCGATACTCGTGTCGGCTGCGGAGATCGAGGCAACCTGCGCGATCTCGTTGCGGCCCTCGACCTCCTTCGACTGCTCGCGGATCGATGCGACAGCTGCCTCGACAGCGGCCTCGATTCCACGCTTGAGCGACATGGGGTTCGCGCCAGCTGCGACATTCTTGAGACCCTCGCGCACGAGCGCCTGGGCAAGCACGGTTGCAGTGGTGGTGCCGTCTCCGGCCACATCATTTGTCTTTGTCGCAACCTCGCGCACAAGCTGGGCTCCCATGTTCTCAAATGGGTCCTCGAGCTCGATCTCGCGTGCGATGGTCACTCCGTCGTTGGTGATCGTCGGAGACCCGAACTTCTTGTGCAGGACAACATTGCGTCCCTTGGGACCAATGGTGACCTTGACGGCATCGGCGAGCTTGTTGACTCCCGCCTCAAGGCCGCGGCGTGCGACCTCGTCAAAGCGAAGCATCTTCGACATCAGTTGCCTACCTTCGCGAGCACGTCACGACTCGTGAGGATCAAGAGATCCTCACCATCGATGGTGATCTCGGTCCCGCCGTACTTGGAGTACACGACACGGTCACCGGCCTTGATGTCGAGCGGAACGAGTTCGCCCGTCGCATCGGCGCGACGCCCCGGACCGACGGCAAGGACCTCGCCCTGCTGCGGCTTCTCTTTGGCGGTGTCAGGAATGACAAGACCCGAAGCGGTCGTCTCCTCTGCCTCGCTCGGGCGAACGACGATCCGGTCGTCTAGTGGTTGCAACTTCATTTCTGAGGCCTCCTATGGCTTCATTAGCACTCTGACCTTTGGAGTGCCAATGTTAGCCAAACGGCTGGCACTCGGCAACACCGACTGCGAGTTTTCTTTCCCGACGGTGGGAAAGCCTCAGCCGGCGCCGGGAAAGCCGAGGTTGGGAACCGCCCCGAGCCCGAGCGGCGAGGGGCCGTCGACCAAAAGGCGGTAGTGGGCGGCGGCGGCCACCATCGCCGCATTGTCCGTGCACATCGCACGGGAGGGCACATGGACCTTGCGCCCGGTGCGACGGCCCATCTGGGCCATCAGCTCGCGAAGGGGGCCATTCGCGGCGACTCCACCCGCCAGGCAGATCGACCGGGCCGAGACCGCGTCCGCACACCTCTCGGTCTTCGTGACGAGGACCTCGATCGCGCTCTCCTGGAACGCGGCGGCAACGACCGCACTTGGCACCTCCGGGTGCGCATCGACGTACTGCACCGCCGCGGTTTTGAGACCAGAGAACGAAAAATCGAGTCCCTCGTTCAACATGGGCGGCGTAAATCGCACGCGACCGGGCGAGCGGTCGGAGCCAGCAGGTGCGCCGGCGGCCCGCTCGATCGCGGGACCGCCCGGATATCCGAGACCGAGGTACCTCGCCACCTTGTCGAATGCCTCACCCGCGGCATCATCGACCGTTGAGCCGAGTACCGAATACTCGCCGGGAGCCACCATCGAGATGAGCAGCGTGTGACCGCCCGAGACCAACAGGACGACCGCGGGAAATTCCAGTGCGGGATCCTCGAGAAGCGCGGCGTAGAGGTGCGCCTCAAGATGATTGACGCCGACGAAGGGAACTCCCCACGCAAGCGAGAGCGCCTTCGCAGCGGAGACGCCGACGAGCAGCGGGCCGATCAATCCGGGCCCGTAGGTCGCGCCGACCGCGCCGACCGCGTCGGATCCGTCGAGTGATCTTCCCGAGTGGTCACAACCTGCCCCATCGAGCGCCTGTTCGATCAGGGGGATGATCAGCGAGAGGTGGGCGCGCGAAGCGAGCTCGGGCACCACCCCGCCGTAGGCGCGATGCAGATCAATCTGGCTCGCGACGACAGTGGAGACGATCTGCGTACCCGACCGCAAGATCGCAACGGCCGTCTCATCGCATGAACTCTCGATCGCGAGGAGGAGGCTCCCCTGGCGGAACGCGGTCGCGCGGTTGTTCATCTCGGGAGACCGCGCGGGTCGTCGGCGCGCACGAGCAGCGCCCTCTCCTCAAGCGATGCCCGCACTTTTTCGAGTCGGTGGCGCGATGCCTCCTCGCCCAGGCCGTAGGCCCACATCACGAGGCCGTCCTCGTTCACATCGGCGTAGTAGTTCTTCCGGATCCCCGCTGGCACAAAACCGAACTGGTGATACAGCGCTTGGGCGGCGGTGTTCGAGACCCGCACTTCGAGAGTCGCGCAGGTCGCGCCGAGCGCGATCGCGTCGAGGAGGACCCGATAGAGCAGGAGCTTCCCGATGCCGCGCCCCTGATGGGCCGAGTCAACGGCGATCGTCGTCACGTGCGCTTCGTCAAGAATCATCATCAAGCCGACGTAACCGACGACACGTCGGTGCTCGGAGGCTACGAGATACCTGCGCGTATCGGTGATCGCGAGCTCGTCGCGATAGAGCGACCGCGACCACGGAGCGCTGAACACCTTCCTCTCGATGGCGATCACCTCGTCGAGATCCGCACCACGCATCGGTTCCACGCGAATCGTGGTGCGTCGCTCCCTGGAGCGTCGGGGGAATCTCACAACCCGGCCCCACGAACCTCGGGGCGCGTGCTCCAGTTGACCTTCGCATCCGCATCACGCAAATAGAGCGGCTCGAGTTCAGCTCCCGTAACGCCCGCTCCCGCTGCCAGCAAGGGAATCGCAAGCATTCCCAGAACTCCTGCGTCGACATAGCGATCGGTGCCCTCGCCGACCACATAGTGGTGATCGCGAATCAGCGTCTCGAAGGTCTTCTCGTAGCGGCTGACTCCATCGCCGACAATGCGCGCTCCCGAGAGCTCGGGACGCGAGCGGAGGAGTTCCACGCACTCGGCCGGCGTGACGAGCGACATCGCCTCGGGAGCATCGTCGACGGCAAGGACGACCTCCGATCGGCGCATGTCGATCACCGCTACCGAACGGACATGGGCGTCTACCACTCCCGCAAGCAGCGCCCTCGTCGAGGTCACTCCCACTACCGGAACTCCGAGCGCGAACGCCAGTGTCTTCGCGGTGGTGACTCCGACCCTCAGACCAGTGAAGAGGCCGGGACCGATATCGACGGCGATGGCATCAAGCGCATCCATCGCGACGCCTGTCTCTTGCATTACCCTCATAATCAACGGATGGAGCGTCTCGGTCGAGAGCCTTCCGGGAAGCTCGGCTGCGACGCCGAGCACACCGCGCTCGTTGACGACCGCAGCCCCGACTCCGATCGTCGCGCTCTCAAGCGCGAGAATCAGCACTTCCCGATGCCGATCTCTCGAATGGCCAGCGTGAGGTCATTCGCGCCTTCGAGCCATCGCGGCGCGACCGAGGAGAGACTCGCGATGCGATGGTCTTGCTCGATCGCGAGCGCGACGACGAGTACCGAGGGTCCGAAATGCGAGAGAAAACGTTCGCCCCACTCGATGAGGGCCACCCAGCCATCCTCGAGCAACTCGTCGAGCGCGAGATCTTCGAGTTCGCGCTCTTCCTCCATGCGCCAGCAGTCCACGTGGGCAACCGGTGGAGTGCAGTCATACCGGTGACAGAGTGCGAAAGTCGGACTCGTTGCCTCGACCTCGCAGCCGAGCGCGGCGACGAATCCCTTGACAAGGGTTGTCTTGCCAGCACCGAGTCCGCCGCTCAGGATCACGGTATCTCCGGCGCGGACCGCGCCTGCGATGACGGCTCCGAGCGCCTTGGTTTCGCACTCGTCACCGAGCCTGAATCTGGCGATGAACGAGGCTCCGGTCACGTCGCGTGATCTCCGAGAAGCCCCGCACCGAGCCGAAAATCGGACCGCATCAGATCCAGAACGCCTGTCGGAGATCGGAGTGCCGCGGCCGGATGAAAGGTCGGGAGGAGCCGGTATCGGTCGCGCGCGACGACCCTCCCGCGAAGCGTCGAGATCCCGAGCTTCGTGCCAAGGAGCGCTCTCGTTGCGACATTGCCGAGGGTCATCACAAGCTCCGGGCCAACGAGAGCGATCTGGCGCTCGAGGAAGTGGGCACAGCTGGTGATCTCGGATGGAGTCGGATTCCGGTTCGCCGGTGGACGGCACTTGACCACATTCGCGATGTAGCACTCCTCGCGTCCAAAACCAAACTCCGTTTGCAGCAGGTCCATGACGAGTCGGCCGGAGCGACCCACGAACGGGAGCCCGGAGAGATCCTCCTCGCGACCCGGCGCCTCGCCGACCAGCATCAGCCTCGCACCGGCTGCGCCGGAGCCAAAGACAACCCTCGAACGCGTGCGACTCAGTCCGCAGGCGACACACCCCCCTGCCTCGATGCGCAGAGCCTCGAGGAGAGAGTCCGGGCGAGGATCAGGATGGCCGGCCATGCACCACGACCCGGGGAACACGCGGTCCGATCGCACAGAGAATCTCGTAGGAGATGGTGCCGG